>CAYXFO010000699.1:0-2042 GCA_964464255.1 uncultured Pirellula sp. | reverse complement strand
ACCAGTCCCCAAGTCTTAACGATTGCCGATAATCAGAGATTATCAGCGGTTCCGTCGCATCGTGGCATGACAGTCCCTCGTCGTGACTAGCTTCGCGTCGCGGATCCGCCGGGGCGGACTCTCTTCACCAGCCACCCATTGCTTCCATCGAATCGCATCGCTTCCCCGTTGGGCAAATGAAACCAAGCCCGCCCTTTCGGGTTGTCAGCACTCTGCACCTCTGGCGCTGCCAGCTTGATCTCCGGCACAATCCCCTGCGCTCGGAGGGACTCCAAACGTCGCCACTCTGGCTCGGTCTCCAAACCCGTCTCCGTCAGCGACCGCGCACGCTCCAAACCTAATCGCGTCGTCCATCGCCAATGCCCCGACATCGATTCATTCGGAAGCAAAACAATCGGTCGATCCAGCAGCCGTATCGGCCCCAGTCGATACAGTACCATCTCTTCTTCTCGCCGCGCTGCCCACGTTGTGTCTATCTCCGATCGATCGACGACGTCGATCTGCTCAACGTCCGCGACGTAACGAATACCATTCGGCTCGTTCAATCCTAACGGGACGTAGAGTGCGACTTGCTTGACAAAGAATTGCCGGCGCTGAGACTTGGTCCGAGGTTGATAATAGATCCGTTGCCGCTTGATCCACTCAAGATGTTCCTTGGTACCAGGCGACCGCAAAACGCCGATCAACACAGGTTCACTCGCCGCGATGCGCCAATCCCGAGCTCGTTCATCCGCGAGCGATGCGATCGCCCGATCGGCGAACGACCATCCGCCACGCCTCAATGACTGCAGGATCCACTCCTTCAGCAACGCGGTATTGCTGGGCAAGGCCGGGATCGCGCCCACGCCGATCCGTTCAATCGATCTCCAGAGCCTTCCTTCGCGGAACTCAGCATCTCCTTGCATAAAACTCAACGGAAAAATGGCCGCAGCCTGAACCACCGAACGCTTCAGATTACGAGTCGGATCCTCCAGCGAATCCAGTTCCAGAATCGCATCGCGATAACGATGCAACGCATTGATCGCATCGACGGGTGGCCCATACGATCCAAACTGCTGCCGATACTCTACCGTTGCATCGATACGGTACTTCGCATCGCATACCAATTGGACCTGCGGCCAACCGTCATCCTCCAAGCGAATCAGTATGTCCGGCTTCTGCGGAATCAGAGTCGTCTCTTGATTCGCAAACGACGGGTTGTACAAGACACTGACCTTTCGGTACCCTCCCGATTGGAACGTCAGCTTCTGACTCTCCCCTTTCTTTAATTGGACTGCCAACCCGCTGAGACCGAACTTGAAGAACGACTCGAGGTCCTTTGGGCTCCCGATCTCTTCTCGAATGATATTGGTAATCTTGAGGTAACTCCAATATTCGTAGAGGACATCCAGGTCCTTGACAGCCAGCTTGACCAGATCTCCCTCGAGCCTCAACCCCATTCGGAGAAACAGCAGCAACCGATACGCTTCGCGATACCCTGGCGCGGATACCAGTTGCAAGGACGCGAACCCCGCAGGAACCTCTCCCTCCGCATCGGTCAGCGGTTCGATGGCCAGCAATCGCGATATCCGCGATTTGATCCCTTGAATCACATCCAACGATCTCAGTCGGCGTTTGCTCGGCTCCTCGTCCGATCGAAAATAACTTGTCAGGACGCCAAGGGACCGCTGCACGTCCTCGAGTTGGTTTCGAATCCAACGATGTTCAAGCGTATCGAGGGTCAGTTCCGGCGGCCTTTGCGATAACCGTTCCCGGACACGCAACTCACCGATTCGCAGCAACTCGCCGTAGCCCTGGCCGCGACGCACCTGGGATCGAACGCGAGAGTCGATCTTTCGGATCCGTTCCACTCGGGCTCTCTGCTCGCTTCGCCTAAGACCTCGGATCGGTCGCTGGGAAATGTAATGAAGCGCCTTTTCCAGATCCGCCACAATGTGCTCAACCAGTACCAACCACTCCAACCGGGACGGTCGCGATGTCGGCGACGATTTGCCCAATTGATACGTCGATCGGAGATACTCATAGGCGAGACTGGTCAAGAT
>CAYXFO010000698.1:0-2048 GCA_964464255.1 uncultured Pirellula sp. | reverse complement strand
CATCCAGTAAGCTAAGCGCTATCGCACAATCCGCAACTCACGCTGAGCCAAAACACAAGGAACAACTCGATCGAGACGCGAAGCGGATTGCGAACGAACTTGCGAGACGGCTTTTAGCGGGATGAATGAATTTCTTCTGGAGCAAGTGAAACGATGAAGATACAACCGCGACATGTAATTTGTGTGCTTGGCCAGTGGAATGACTTTTCATCGGTACAGTCGATGATAGATAGTGTGAGCCCTGAATTTACGCTGGATCTCGAGTATTCACGGCTCGAGCCTGATAATCGCATGAAGGACGCATTTGAGACTTCGCTGGATCGCAATAATCCCACGATAATGGGCGATGAATGGCGAATGATCGGTTCGCATTCGGCTGTGGCTTATATCCTGTCGCCACCGATTAAGAAGAAGGAGTCTGAGTCGATTTCTGCGATGGCATTGTTATTGGTTGCTGAGTTACTGAAGGCAGGCGGCGTTGCTGCCAAGAGCGAGAGCGCTGGATTGGCTCATGGTCGAGAGCGCTGGCTTGAGCTGGCGTTTCAGTACCGGAAGGCGATCAAGGATTGCGATGCCCATGCTGCGTCGGCAACGTTGTATCGAGCATGGGTGCAGCGCGCCATTCATGACGAAGACACAAGTTCGCTGTACTCCGTTGGCATGCATCTGCTGGGGCATCGAGACGTCGAAGTAGACGATGATCATGGCGGAGTTTTCAAAACCCGTTCATCTGTTTCTTACTCGATTACTTGCATTGCCGTACGGCGTTTTTGAAAATAGACATCTCGGGCGACTTATTGGTCAAGCCTTCTGCGAATGGGATAGCGATGACCAACCTACATGGCGGGCCGCATTGCTCCGGTCGCTCATGCAATTCGCACTGAAAGTAGCTCGTCCGCCCGAGTCAACCATTAGAGCGTTTTTGGATAATCTGGAAATCTCCGCACGGGATGAAGCGACATGTTTACGATGAATTCACAAAGAATTGCGATTCCCCGAGAGAGTTGCGGTCCTTGCGACGCTTTATCTCGGAGTCAACGCATTTGAATTGAGCCAAGCCTTTTTTTTGATTGGCCAAACATGGAGTCCCATCCAAATCGATCGCTTGCTTGCAAATGCCTGGAAAAAGGTGCTTCAGTAGTGGAAAAAGATTATCCAAAACTTTCTCGGAATCTGCGCAAAAAACCGAGATTCTCAACGACATACTTGGCGAACATCGCACCGGGCGGTGAGTGACGAGACGGAGACTGCGGATGATTCCACATATGAACCCGATGTTCACAGCCGCGACCGCTGACCTTACCGACCCAGAGTTGGTATCAAGGATAGCAAGAGGTGAAGTTGATGCATTCGTGTTGCTTTGGAATCGATATCGTGCTTTGGTTTTTCGATGGTGTTGCGGAAGACTTCATGATCACTCAGCCGCGGAGGACGCCCTTCAGGAGACCATGTACGCTTTTTGGAAAGTTGTCGCTTCCGGCAGACCGGTCAGGAGTCCCCGTGGGTTGATCATGACGATCGCGAGACGACGGTGTGTTGATGCTATCGCCCCATAAAGTACGACGTCGTTGTGTACGATCGTCGCCTTCAGGAGCTGCGGATAAACGCTGAATTGGTTGGAGAGAAAAACCTGTACTCTCGCCTAATTGGCCAGTATTTTTTTACGGGGCTGGATTGCTTCCCGGGCACCAACAAATACTCAATGGAGCCCCTCCGCGAGAACGGGGAAGATTCTTTGTCCTGTAGTGACGTTGGAGTAGACGGCATCGAATGGATCAAACTTACTGAGGTGTCTTTCTACTGGGGCGGTCCACACGGTGAAATCGAGGTGCGGAAATCCGGCGATCTGTTTGCTTCATTGGCGGCGAGAGGAGGTCAGCTACCTTCTCGGCCTCGGATTCTCAAGGCAGCCTTCAAGGGTGAAGTTTGTTGACTCGAAGACACCTCGTTCTGTAACAATCCGTCCGAGCAACGTTGCACAGTACTCCCGAGATGCAGACCCCCACCCTCGTCGCAAAGCCTCCGAGCGTGCTACCTAGGATCGATGG
>CAYXFO010000697.1:0-2049 GCA_964464255.1 uncultured Pirellula sp. | reverse complement strand
ACCTTACGCAATCGCAGAAGCTGCTCTGCGTTTGAGCTTGCTAGATCATTTTGCTCCGAAATATCATCCGTCAAACGGAACAAGGATTCTGTCATCTCATTATCCTTTCCCGTCGCCCTGTTACCACCGCGAGGCTGTCTCACCAGTTTCCACTCTCCAGCGCGGAGTCCGAATCGCTTGCCTGCGTTATCTTGCTGAACCAAGTGATCGCGTCCTTGAGCTCCCGGTTCCCCGAGAAGGGCAGGAAGCACGTTGAAACTATCCAAAAAACCATCTTCGGGAAGAATCGCCCCTGTCAATGAAGCAAAGCTTGCAGCCAGGTCGATCGTGCATACGATTTGATCGGATACTCCTGGCGCGATGCGTCCTCTCCATCGAACTACAAACGGGGTGCGTGTCCCTCCTTCCCAGACGCTGTATTTTCCTCCTCGGAATGATCCGGCAGGTTGATGGCTACCAAGCAGTTCCACCGCTTGGTCTTTATACCCATCATCCAGTACCGGTCCGTTATCGGAGCACAATACCACGATGGTGTTTTCCGAAAGCCCAAGTCGATCGAGTGTTGAGAGAATCTCACCGACACTCCAATCGAATTCTAAAATGGAATCACCTCGAGGGCCTTGCCCGCTCTTACCAACGAAACGCTCATGGGGGGTGCGTGGTACATGAATATCATGCGATGCAAAGAATAAGAAGAACGGCTCCGTGCGATGCGTCTCGATCCATCGCTTGGAAGCCTGCACCCATTCATCGGCAAGATCCTCGTCGCGGAATCTCGCTCGTTGACCACCCGTGTAGAAGCCGATACGGCTGATACCGTTATGAATAGTCCCATTGTGGCCAACATTCCAATCCATTTTAAGATCAGCGCGATGGCTGATTCCAGTCGGATGGTCATCGCTCGGCTTATCATTACCGACCCAAAGAGGATCTGAAGGATCAAGATTTCGGACGCTATGATCCTCAACAAAGACCTGTGGGACTCGGTCATTGGTCGTTGGTAGAAGGAGACAGTGATCAAAGCCAATTTCCAGGGGACCGGGCTTCAGTTCCCCGTTCCAGTCGGGACCTTGATCACCCAAGCCGAGGTGCCATTTGCCGATGACCGCGGTTGCATAGCCTTGCTTTTTCAACATCGACGCAATCGTTGGAGTTCCAGGTCGAATGACGGCTGCGGCATTGGGCGGGGCTACCCCGGTACCTTTCTCACGAAAAGCATACGTTCCCGTAAGGAAGGAAAATCGGGTCGGAGTGCATGTCGAAGCGGAACAATAGCCGCTAGTAAATCGAAGCCCTTCGCTGGCTAAACGATCGATATTCGGAGTGGATATTGACTTGCTTCCATTGCAGGAGACGTCTCCAAAGCCGAGATCGTCGGCCATGATCACGATGATGTTTGGTTGCTCCGCGGCGATTGAAGAGAGCGAACAGACAATTACCAACAACCATGCAAAGAAATGCTTCACGGTACTTGTTTCCAAAAATGGGAATAAGAAAATGCAAGTCAAAACGGGAAGAAGTTTGTCAACGAACGTTTCTAGCTTATTGCCGCGGGGACATCCTAGTGCGTAGCATTGTCGTCGCCGGCGTCTCGTTTGCAACGCATCGCAACGATCAATCCTTTAGAAGCCTAAAGTGATCCCTGAAAACGACGACACCCGCGTTCTCGGTATTCCGAGAAGCGAGTGTGTTGCATTTAAGACGCTCAATGGGAACTGAAGTCTCGCCCCGGCTACAGCGTCATGGCTTCGACCTCAGCGACGAATCGCTGATGGTTATCTTCCAAAAACGCGCTGATCGTATTGAACACGGCGTCACTGAAGCCACCGATATTCATAATGTCGGAGCGTTCATAGGCCTGAACGGTTTGGTACGGTTGCAGGTCGATGCAGACGAGCTTGGGCTGAACCTGTTTTCCCGAGAGCCTGCGTTCACGAGCAACGAAATCCTCCCAAGCCGCCATAACACCCGTTGAACTGCAACGAGTACTTTCTACCCAGCTCTCGTTATCGCTAACGAGAACGACACCGGCAAACTGTCGATGCGCGA
>CAYXFO010000696.1:0-2049 GCA_964464255.1 uncultured Pirellula sp. | reverse complement strand
GGCTTTGTGACTCGCTCGCTGACCGGTACCAGCGAAATCCTAGTCCAGTCGGTGGCAACACTCCTGGCCGGCCAAACCATGTTCCTGACCGATGGATTCGGTAATCGAGTCGGCTTCCAGGTCATCGATTCGGCAGCTCCTGCGCCCTTGCTCATCGGCAATGTAGCTGTGTCGGTTGACTTGACCACTCCCGGCGCCACCACTCCGGCAAGCTTCGCAACGGCACTTGCCGCAGCAATCAATCAGGCTGTCCGTGACTTGAAGCTGAAGGTGCCGACCGCAACAGTCTCGAACAATGCTGTCACGGTTCCCTTGGATGACGAAGATGGGGTTCAGTTCGTCGGCTTCTTCAATGCGGTTTACAATACGGGCACTGCCGCTAGCCCAACTCACCCTGCCACCCCCGCAGTTCCAGTATCTGTGTTGGTCACCGCGACTAACCCAGGGTTCGTCGATGCATGGATTGACTGGAACCAAGACAACGACTTCGAAGATGCGGGCGAACGAATCATCAGCTCGGAGCCAGTGGTCGCTGGAGTCAACACATTCTTCGTCACGACACCGGCGAGTGCAAAACTCGGTTTCACAACCGCTCGGTTCCGAATCAGCAGCACGGGTGGTCTCTTCACCAACGGATTGGCAATCGGTGGCGAAGTCGAGGACCATCTCATCGAAGTACTGACCGAACGACCAGCATTGCCCAACAACGGTGCACCTCCGATCGCAGTGAACGATCCGAACTACGAAGTGAAGGAAAATGGGCGGTTGAGCAGCAAGCTTGTTGTGAACGCAGCCAACGGAATCTTGGCTAACGATTTCGATCTCCATGATCCCACTGGCATCCGTGTTTTCGATGAGGATCGCACCTCAACGACGGACACTGATATTCAGCCGCTCGTCGCTCCGCGGTTTGGCGATCTGCTTCTCTCGGCAGACGGATCTTTTGAATATACTCCGCTGCCGCATTTCAACGGTGTCGACAGCTTCGTATATCGCGTCACCGATTCGCGAATGGTCAGTGCCAACACGGCAACCGTGACGCTCACGGTCCGCAAAGTGAACGATGATCCGAAGGCGTTTGATGACGTTCGCACCATCGACGAAGATGCAGGGGTGATGACTACCGTCGGAGGCGTCAGAGGTGTTCGGGAAGTGTTCTTCACGTGGGCGGACCTGACAAATAACGATTTCGAAGGGATCACGACAATTGCGCAGGCCGGTCAATCGATTGGCGATGAGATCTTTGGCTACGATACCACCGATGCCAGAAAGGGAATTCTTCTCAACGGTGTCAATGATGGCGGGCTTGGATCCGAGCGGGATCAGAACTTAAACATCGTCAACGTCCGACTGGTTACCCCCGCACGGCTGAACCCAGCTGAGACAGGTGGCTTGGAAAATGTGACGATCGTGAATGCAACCGATCCGGATCGCAGCAAACGAATGATTCGGTACGCGCCAGGGCGAAACTACAATAACCTGATCGCCGGTGCGGTATTGATCGAAGTGGAGATCGAAGACGAGGAACTCAATCTCAATGGTGCCGATCCGGTAGATAATACGCCGAGAAGAAGCGTCTCGACCCTCACCATCAACATCAACCCGATCAACGATCGCCCCAAGGTGACTCTGGATCCGTTCTCCACCAGACTTGTCAATCGTGTGACCGCAGAGGCAGACAACGATCCGTTCGAGATCGTGGATGTCAGTGCGGACCTAAGATTGTTCGAAGATCCAGGACCGCAATCCATCCCGGTAACGGTGACCGCCGGACCTGTAACGAGCGCCACTGCTGGCGGAGCGGACGATGAGAATGGCTTGGTGGTCGGTCTTCCGGGACAGATCGTCACCTTCAATCAACCTCCGACTTTACGAGTTCAGGCTCGAGATCCATCCTTGTTCTCGGTGCAGCCAACGATCACCGAAACCACTGGATCGGATGTGTCCAGGAACCTAATCTTCACCCTCGCACCTGATGTGAATTCGCTCGTCTCTGGCCCGATCTTGATCGATATCTTTGGCATCGATGATGGTCCGCAGGGGGCTGGG
>CAYXFO010000695.1:0-2057 GCA_964464255.1 uncultured Pirellula sp. | reverse complement strand
TCAATCCATCGTACCAATCGAAAACCATCGGCTCGGTTAGCTTTCGCTCTTGAAACACATCGCACAGGAGACGACGGAGCCGACTTGCCATCGACGTGTCGGCAGCAAAGCTCCCGAACGACCAATTCGGGACACGTTGCATGACGCTTTTCGCGGGGCAGCTCTTCGCGAATTGCACGAGTCGCTCAGGAGGGAGTTGGAGAAGCGTCTGCTTCAATTCGGTTTCGGATGGATATGAGGCGATCGGCGAGTGGCTTGCTTCGTCTTGCAACCAAGGGCCGAGTTGGAAGAAAACAAGGTTCTCTTCCTGGCCATGGGTTTGAGATTGCTCAGAGATCAGGACAAATCCATGCTCGCACAGGAAGGCGACGATCTCGGACTTCGTCGCAGCCCCAACATAGAGTTGCTGCGGCTTGGTAGTCACTTCGAGCTTGATCTTGCGCACATCCCGGAGTCTCTCCCCGAGAGATTTAACAACGGCGAAATCACCACCCTGTGCATCGATTTTCAGGAAGTCGACTCTCTTGATCCCAAGCCAATTCATCACTGCATCGAGCCGCATGACCGGGACGGTGATCTGCGAGTCCTGAGCCAGGACTTCGCCTCCGATCCATTCTTTTCTGGTCGATTCATCCATCGGCAACATCGAACTGGCTGCTGCGAATGCATTGAGATGGAAGGTTGCTAGTCCGGTCTGCTCACCGATCGCGATCGGCAAGACTTGGAAGTTCGGTAATCGCTGAAACGTTTGGTTTGCGAGTGCGACATTGGGTTCAAAGGCGATGACTTGCAGATCAGCATTGGCTTCTGCCTTGGCAAACGATGTCTCACCCAAATGGGCGCCGACATCAAACCAGGTACCACGATCCCTTACCGGCACAGCGCACTGCAACAGACATGGATTCTCGCTCAATTGGCTGCTCGTCAATCGCGTTTTTGCACCGACGAAAACCGCTCGATAGAGTTTCCTTTCTGTGGGCGCGATCCAATTCTGTTCAAAGTCGTGATGGTTGGGTTGAGTTACCGTTTGGTAGGCAAACCCCATATTTCGACGCAATTCACTCATCACCCAGGATCGGGTGGGTCGGCAACCCATACCGGTGAAGGCTTGGTTGGCGACCGAGGCAGGTTCCGCTTCGGGATGGAGTTCCTCCTCGTCGCCGGGTGTGACACACGTTTCAAGCAAGATCATTCCATCACAGATGGCGGCGAGTCTCCGCAGAGCATTCGAGGGATTGGTCAAATGGTAGAGAGTGCCGTAGCAATACACGACATCGAATCGTCCCAGGTGGGACAGGTCGGAATCGGCGTCCAGATTGACCAAAGCGGTCTTGCGGTGCGGATACCGCCGTTTCGCTTCGTCGAGATTCTCTGCCCTAGCCTCGGTAAACAAGACGTCGCATCCCTGGCTTTCGAAAAAGCAGGTATGCAAACCGATTCCACCTCCTACTTCGAGGACTCGTTTGTTCTTGAGATCCAGGCCGAGGGAGGCGAGATGGCATAGTCTCGCTTCATTGATCGCGAGGGCTTCGGGAGTGAGAAAGACGTCGAACGATGGCGGGCTCGGAGGCTCGGCCGTTATTCTCTCGTAGTGCGTTTCAGGTGCCGTTTCCGGGGGCGGTGTCTCTGTTGATTGATCGAGCACGCTTGTTAACTCGATGGCGACCGGCGACACCTCGGCTCGCGTCTTCCCAGGGAACCCCATCATTTCCAACATGAACTGCTTCACGATACTTTTTTCCCAGGGGTGTTTGGAGCAAGAATCGAAGAGGAAACCACTTCTTACGCGATGCGACGGGATACCATATTTCGAATCTCGAATTCATGAGATCCGGAGGTCCACAATCGCACTTCCAGACTGGAACTCTTCTCGCAATCGAAATCGATATTCACTTTGCCATCGAAAAACTGCTTTTGGGTCAAACGGCGTTTCGCGATCACTTCGTCGCCGAGCACTACTTTGATTTTCGCGTGGCCTTTCAATCGATCGTTGAGCTGTGTCGCACGAAGAATCTTTCGGCATGCGAATTCGAGCGAGACCTGGAACTTGCCCTTAT
>CAYXFO010000694.1:0-2066 GCA_964464255.1 uncultured Pirellula sp. | reverse complement strand
GACAGTAGTCGCTCTTTTCGCTGCCTGGGAAAGTGTTGCGCAAGTAGCATTGGTGCAGGCGGATACAATTTCCGAGCTAGAGGACGTTCGGAGCGTGGAAGACTCCTGCAATAGCTCACCAGTGGTCACGAAAGCTCGACGCTGCAAATCGCTCAGTCTTCCGCTGCGGAATACCAAATTCATGGCACTCGACAATCCCTTCCAATCCGAGGGGCTTCGGACGCCGACCAACTCATCGCTCGGCGATAGTAGGAGAACAACTTTTCCATCCTCAGAAACAACGGTTGTCGCATCTCCGAGCGCCACCTGTTTCGCTACTTCTAGAGAGGATCGGTCAGGGAACAATCGAACGCGGACCCTTGCTCCATTTAGCAATCGATAGTCGCTAATCACGCACGGCACACCATCGACATGTGCCATGCTTCGATAGACGGTGCCGAACTGCGGTAATTCATGAGCAGATTCCAACGCGGTAAGGATGGTTCCACCGGACCCCTTGCGCTCGATGTATCCCTTCAAAACCGCCGCATCAATCTCTAGGACTTCGATGTTGCTTGCGCTGACAGCGGTCTCTGTACGGTTCGCCCCCGACATCACCTCTTTGGCGCCAAAGATCACTCCTGACCGTATCGTTTCATGGGAGTAGTTGGAGCCTGATCGAAACAAACTGACACTTCCGGATAGTAGGAAAAACGCGCATTGCGATTTTTCGCCCACCGAGAAAAGTGTTGTTCCTGGCGGATGCTGTCGGACGTTAGCCTTATCCGTCGGATGCATATCTGTGAACTCGCTAATTTCCTCGGCGAGCGCCAGAAGTTTATTCCTCGCATATCGCGCAGCAGATACGCTCAGGGTTTCGCTGGCTGATGCGTCAAGCTGAAGCAACTCGCGGAAACACTGGCCAGACAGCGCGCCAATTTCGCACTCCCCGAGCGTCAGTATCGTTGCGCTGCGAAACTTTCGATCGTGACGAAAAACCTGTTCACCCATCAGCATGCCGACTTGGTCTACCGCTTCAATCAAACGGAGTCGACCGTCGGACTCTTGGGTGTAGATGCCGCAGCTGCCGCTGCAAAGCACGTACAGTTCCTGCGCTGTTTCACCTTCCGAGCACAGAACGGCTCCGGTATCGTAGCGCCGCAATTGCAGGGTGCTCATCAGCCGATCGATCTGTTCGCGGCTTGATCGCTGGAAAAGCCCAACCACCGATTTTAGGACTGTTTTTGCCAGCGGGCTCGTTAGCCCATCTTTCAACTCTACCCAACCGTCTGATCGAGTCATTTTCAATCCGTATGATGAAGATGGTTAGTTCGACCCATTGCCTCAATCGTTTCGACATGGCAAATCCGAAAATCCTCGCGGTGCGACCACCGAATACTAGAACACCAAACTGCTGGCGGACCAATGCTCATTGTGACGGCCTAAGGGTTGATTGAAGGTGTATCTGGATCGGAGACAGTCATAGTTATGCGGAAGCCGATGTTTATGTAACGAAAGGAAGAGACATGTCTGTTGCGCAGTGACGACAAACAGCGTACTGCTCCCAGGTCCCAGGCTCCACCACGGAGCACGCGATCGGTACCCTCTTTGGCTCCGAGCGCATTATTGCGGGTTGATCTTTCGAAGTCCCCATACCAGTCATGAGTCCATTCAAACACATTTCCGTGAAGGTCAAAACACCCTAGTACGGTTGGTCGCAACTCGCGTCCCGGGTGGACATGTTTGCCACTGTTATTCATAAACCAACAAAAACGATCAAGCAGTGATACTTCGCCACCGAAGGAATAACTAGTACGCGCGGAACATCGCGCAGCAACTTCCCATTCCGATTCCGTCGGTAATCGAAATCCGCCCCCGTCCAACTTCAAAGGCCAGTTTCCGGGAGCCCAAGCAACCTGCTTATCTCGAGGGTATTGATCCTCGCTTAATGATTCCGGATCCGCGTAACACTGCTCCGACTCCGGCAATCCCATTTCCTTGCCCCGCCAACGGCAATATTTCACGGAATCGTACCAATCGTGTCCATAGGCTGCGTCAGTTGGCTTGGCGTCAAACATGTGCATGTA
>CAYXFO010000693.1:0-2074 GCA_964464255.1 uncultured Pirellula sp. | reverse complement strand
CCAAGGCACTGCGAACGTTCAGGATCTGTTGCATCGATGCAAGCTCGGCGACCGCTTGGCGGAAAACGAACTGATCGCGTCGTATTTCAAAAAATTAGCGGAGCTAGCGCAGCGAAAGATTGGGGAGAAATTCCAAGGCAAGTTCGATGGCGAGGACATCGCAATCAGCGTGCTCAAGTCGGTCGCATTGAGGATGCGATCTGGGAAACTGGAAATCGAAGACGAGAAACGCTTTTGGGGCCTATTGCTCGCCGTGATGAAGAACAAGGTTCATCGCCAAATCCAGTATTGGACAGCCCTGGGTAGGACCGTACACCGGGAGAACCAAGAATCGTCCCAAGGTGATGACGCCTCGTTGCCTATGATGATTCTCGAAGGGATGAGCCGGGAGCCAACGCCTGAAGAAGCGGTCGCTACGAACGAATTGCTCCAGCACTTGCTGATGAAGCTCGACGACATGACGATTGACCGATACAGTGAACCGAGTTGCAAGGAGGTTCTTCTTGCCCGGCTCGAAGGGAAAGAATATGCAGAGATTTGCGATGACATCGAGCGCAAGTATGGGCGAAGGATTTCAACCAAGTCGATCTACTATCGGATGAAGGCAACCGAAGAAGCCTTGGCGAGTTTCCTAGAGGAAACCTGACGCGACCATAGAACGGTTCGAGTTTGTCTCACGAGATCCGATCGTTATCGAGTTGGAAAATATCCAGCAAGAGCTTGTTGCATGAGATCGTGATATCGGACTGCCTAATTGCGCTTTCGTTGTGCAGTAGTCGCTTGAATCTGCCGTTGCCCAGACAATCAATAGGAAAGTGGTCGCTGTTGTTCTTAACGTAGATAAACTGTGGAGTTAACACCGATATGGTGATTTGCTCACGGCTTGCTTCTTTCACATCCTCTTTGGCAGCAATAATCAGTCGATGTAGCGGATCGCCGAATACCATTTCAAAAGGACTAGGCTCCTTAGATTTCTGACGCCCGATTGAGACCCTTTGGATCAAAGGAAAACGTTTCAGAGTCCGTCGCATCGAGTCGTGGTCGTCCATGTAGCTGGATCCGACAAGCTCCTCATAATCCGTCGACCCTCTCTCCAAAAGCTCAAAGATGATGGAGTTGGTTTTCGGAGCAATAAATAGTCGATGCTCAGACGGGGGAATGATACAGCCGTACATCGCTTCATAGTCCTCGCTTCGACCGCCATCGGCATACGCATTTCTCGCTTTCAATTCCTCCCTTGCCAATGTCGGGAACTTCTTTACGGCATTTGGGTTAAGTCCGAGCGTAGAGAGGTACTTGGGGACATTCGGCAACTGGTTCAGTTGCGCAAGCAAGATATCCGCAGGAACCTGCTTCCAGTGATTCGATACGTAATCACGCCAAGTTCGCAGACACAAACAGTTGGCGGAGCAAATAAGGTCAATTAGAAATTCAGTCCGCAAACCGCTCGGGAGATTCTGGAGGGATTTCGCCAAGCGTCGCGGAAAGTCCCTTGCTATGTCGGGGAAGGTCATGTCAGCGACTAGTTCGCGACTACAACTCTCCTCAAATTCGATAAGGTACCGTTCTTCACGCCTGGAATTCCAAGAACTCGGCGGCGTGTTGGACTCTCCAATCATGTCCCAACTCCAAGGAATGCTGGCTCACTCACAATTATTTGACCTAATCCTCGCATGTTAACCACTGCTATTTCCTAAGTCAAACAGCCCGCAAACGACAACAGCCCAGCGATGTCAATCGCCGGGCTGTTTCCATTTCCAGAATTCCGAATCGCTTGTTTATGGAGTCGCTTGTTTACAGGCGAGCCGATTCGACACCCCTGCTCCCCAGCCACATCGCGGTCACGAATTGCTGAGCAGAGAGGGTAACCCAGCCATCATTCGCGTTTCCATCGGGAGGAGCCGTGCCATCAACGCCCCATGGATTGCGGAGGGTGACCGAAACCGCAATGCCGTTGACATAGTTGACTCGGTGAACCATGTAAGCGTGGTCACCGACGATCGGGACGCTCGTACCACTCCTCGCATGGTAGACCACGGCTTTGCCAGCAGCTAATTCTCTGGCCACATAGTCC
>CAYXFO010000692.1:0-2076 GCA_964464255.1 uncultured Pirellula sp. | reverse complement strand
ATGCACCAAGAGTCATTATTCCATCGTGCTGTACAGGGAACTCGCACTGCGGTGGAGTTCGGAATCGCTTGAACATTGAGTCCCTTTCCAAGCCGCACTGCTTCGCGGCGAAGCAGATTCGTCCAATCGGAAAGCGTGACCTCTGCAATCCAGGATTGTTCCGATGGGATGAAGCCGAGCAAAGCCAAGAATTCATCGACCCGAGTCAATCGAGGAACGGGAACGCTCGGCGCGAAGCGAAAAGATTCGTCTTCTTGGAATCGAAAAAGGGACTGTCGGAGAGGTATTTGCTCGAATAGAGGAACCAAGCCCTGGCTTGCTCCATAATCCCACAATCTCTGGGCTGCCTCGAGTTGACCAGTGCCGGACGTCGCGGCCGCGACAAGTGCAATATCACTCATCCAGGGTCGAATACGCCGAGCTGCAGCGTTTTCGGAGGCCAACATGAGAGCCTGAAGCCAATTGACTGTGAATCCAACTTGAGTCATCCGAGTAGACCAGCTTTCCATGCGAGTGTCAAAGTTTGCTGATTCTACCGGATGAGTGCGATTCGACGTAGGATCTCCTTCCCTCGGTTCAATTGATTTTCCGAACGTTTCGCACCATAATTGCGACGCTGTCGCGATTTTTGCAGACCGCGAGCCCCACTACCCATTGCAGAACCGAGTCTACGTTTGGCCGTCTTGTCGAGTGCTGAAATAAGAAAACGCTCCCTGAACGAGCCCTCGCCGACTTCTCCTTGGTGCCGATTGACTGGCCAAACCATCGCGCTGGTCGCTAAGCTCGTCAGTGGATTCACGGTTCGCTGGATCGGTTCACAGCCAGATACCTGCCAACGCGTTTACTTTGCCAACCATACCAGTCACCTTGATGCCGTAGTGTTGTGGGCGTCGCTCCCAGGCCCCCTGCGCCAGTTCACTCGGCCTGTCGCTGCCCAGGATTACTGGGGGCAGAGCCCTTACCGAAGGTTCTTGGCCAGATCCTTCAATGCGATTCTGATCGATCGCAAGGAGATCAAAGTACACCAAAGCCCCGTGGATTTGATGCTACGAGAGATTGGAGATTTGTATTCGCTGATCGTCTTTCCCGAAGGAAGCCGGGCAGCCGATGGCGAAATGGGTGAGTTCAAAAGCGGTCTCTACTATTTGGCCAAGAAGCGACCCGATCTCGAACTGCTGCCGGTCTACATGGACAACATGAATCGAATACTCCCTCGGGGGGAGTTCGTCCCAGTTCCTCTCCTGAGCTCCATTTCTATCGGAGCCCCGATCTATTTAGAGAAAGGAGAGAGCAAAATCGATTTCCTTTCACGAGCTCAACGATGCATCAAAATACTCAAAGAACGCTAGGCTACCCTCGATGACTTATTTCTCCACGGTGCAGAAATCCCGCGCAAGCATGCGTTCAATAGATAGGGGTTGCTGGATTCTCGTTGTCTTCGCAGGGTTGCTCGGGCTCAACGCATGCACTCCGAATCCTCCTAAAAGTAATATCGCTAAACCGGTAAAAGTGGATACAGAGGCAAGTGAGCCAGAACAAGAAAACTTCGCTCGGAGTACCACATTCCACCCCACTCGCGAGAACACCGACCGTCCGAACGTCCCGAATCCCGAAAGCATGGTATGGATCCCAGGTGGCGAGTTCTCGATGGGTAGCGACCACGCTAGTGAATCGCTTTGTGGCCTGCCGGGCGTGACACGCGACGCCGGTCCGATCCATCGGGTTTATGTCGATGGTTTTTGGATGGACGAGACGGAGGTCACCAACTCCCAGTTTCGAAAGTTCGTGGATGAAACAGGTTATATCACGGTTGCGGAGATGAAGCCAACGGCGGAGGAGTTCCCCGGTGCTCCCGAAGAAAACCTCGTCGCTGGTTCCACCGTCTTTGCTCCCACCCCTACCGCTGTGCCATTCGATAACTACTTTCAATGGTGGAGCTACATCCATGGGGCGGACTGGCGGCATCCTACAGGGCCAGATAGCTCGATCGAAGGAAAAGACGAGTACCCCGTCGTACAAGTATGCTACGAAGATGCAGAAGCCTACGCCAAATGGGCTGGAAAACGATTGCCTACG
>CAYXFO010000691.1:0-2080 GCA_964464255.1 uncultured Pirellula sp. | reverse complement strand
CAGTAAAGGATCCCGAAAATTCCGGGTGGTTGACCAAGCAGAAGGATGAGCTTCTCAAATCGATGAAATCTGTTGGCCCCTGATCATTCGCCACGACACTTCGATCGATTGTTAGCGATTATTCGCAAAAGATTGATCGACAAAGATAGTTCCTTCTGCCGTTACATAGCTTGCTCGGAGCACACCAATACTCGACAATTGATTTGTCGGACGTTTGTTTCGATGGCCTTCACAAGTTTTCTCGATGGTAAGCGACTCACAACCCTCAACTTCGCCAGTGAGTTCCCCGAGCCCGAACGATGGAGCGTTGCTTGAGCGAGCGCGTTTGGCACTGCAAGCTCTTCAATACGAGGAAGAGGTTGCTCGCTATCGTGTTGCATGCGCGGAGTTGATGGAGGTGATCGCGGATGCGGAGGCGGGGAACGCGGAACCGCTGAAGCACTGGTTGCTCGCTCGGCGCGACACTCCAAGTTCCAGCACGGTTGAGAGTGTCGCTGTTAAAACAACTTCGGTACTTCCCTCGACCAAGGCACCCAAGATCACAAAGCCCGATGTCGAGATAGGAGCCGCTACAGAAACTAGCTCCGCGAAAGGTTTTGAAAATCGCGGACCTTGGGATCGAATGGTCAAGGCAGCCGAGGCCCGAGCTAAAGCATGGATCGAATCGGAACAAGTCGATGCACCGGAGTTGACAGCCAGTTCGCTCGACTTGGCCCTGAGCATCGGCAGGGTGGATGGAGCACCAGCCAAGAAGAAGGGGACTCGCTGGCTCGCACCGCATGTAAGCGCCAGTTTGGTTGTACATGGACTGATGATCGCAGTCCTGGCATGGTGGGTCGTGGTCATCGCTCAACCAGAGAAGCAACTGTCCATCGCTGTCGGTGAAGCTGACTTTCAAGAGGTAGCCCTCGAAACCATTCTTGAGCAAGAACCGTCGGAGATGACTCCATCGGAAGAACCGGAATCGGCCCCAACAACGGATACTGAGACACTACCAATCGATGTGCCGAGGATCGCGGCGATCGAAAGCGGCGTCGGGCCACCGGTTGCCGATTCCAATTTATCCACCATGGCAGGCAATTTGAGTGGAGCCGGTGGGATGGGAACAAACCTTGCTGCTGGCGCCGAGTTCTTCGGGGCCAAGGCCGCTGGAAACACATTCGTGTTCGTTGTGGATTGCTCACCCAGTATGGCTCGAGACAAAGCCTTCGATTCAGCAAAAAAAGAGATTCTTCGATCCCTGTCGATGCTCAAGCCCAAGCAACGCTTCTACATCTTATTCTTCGGAGCGGAAATCGCACCCCTTCAATTCGGTGGCCAAGAGCCTGAGCCCTACATGGTGCGAGCCAACCCGCAGAACCTCGAAAAAACAATGCAATGGATCCAACGGATCAATATACAGAAAGAAGGGCGAAACCCGATCGACGCAATGCGACAAGCCATCGATATGGAACCGGATGCTATTTTCTTGCTCTTCGATGGCGAAACCAAAGTGACCAATTGGATCGGTCGTATTCGCGAGATGAACGAAACCGATGATTTGTTCTCACAAGGCGAAACCAAGATCCCGATCCACGTCGTCCATTTCTTTCGCGAAGAGTTCGTGGCAGACATGAAACGTATGGCCGACGAAAATCATGGATCCTACCGATTCGTTCCCCGTCCACAGAAGGGAACCAACCGATGAGCCATGGTCATGCTGAGCTATCACCCAGAAAGATGAACCTTGGGTCGACCATCTCCATGTTGGTGAGCTTGGTACTGCACCTGTCAGCGACTCTTGTGTTGTCATGGATTATTATCAGTCAAAATGGTTCGGGTACGCATGGAATCAGCATCGATGGCACCCAACTCGACGACTCGATGGATACCGAACTCCAAGAGTTCGAGATCGCAACCGCTTCAACCAAAGAGCAGCTCAATCCGCTTGATCAACGACCATCCGACTTGCCGAATGCTCCGGTTGAAGCCAGCAAACCCCTCGAGCCTGTCAGCGTCAGTCGCACCCAAACACCCACGTTAACGAGCACCTTTTTCCAGGAATCCAGCATAGCCGCCGCCCTCGCAGGGGCATCTGCAG
>CAYXFO010000690.1:0-2099 GCA_964464255.1 uncultured Pirellula sp. | reverse complement strand
CAAGACCAGTTCCGCCGCTTTCAGCAGATTGGGATAGTCCTTGTGTCCGGTAAAGGCTGCCACCGTCCCAATCAGGATGGCGTCTTCCGGAATATGCCACTTGCGTCTTTTTTCGCTTGTTCCTGCCACGCTATCAAAACGGTGGTGGCTTTGTTCCCGACTATCGACGCGTCGGACCCGCGATCTACAACAACAAGATCTCTGGCAACACCATCAATGGTCTGTTCTTGCGAGTGGATACTCTCCCGGGTCAGCCACTGAAGACGTTGACCACGCATGCTCGCATCGACGACACCGAGGTCAGCATTGTCTTCGGCGAAAACTTCGTGATCGCTGGAACGCCTGGCGGACCACTGAACGAAATCGCAGGTCCGAACACCACGCTGATGATCGTGGAGCGTGTCCCAGGCGCTGGGTTTTCCGCTCCGGCAGCTACACCTTTGGATTTAGAGTATTTGGTCACATACGTGGATCGGTTCGGTCAAGAGAGCCTTCCAAGCGCAAGTACGCCGATAAGCATTCCAGCTGGGCAAACCAACTCGGTGCGGTTGCGAAACGTTCCTGCTGCGACGATCGATTATGTCTCGCGCAAGGTCTATCGCCGCAGCTCCCCGACTGCCGCCTACGAATTAGTCGTCGTTCTCAATCGCGACGACACGTCCTTTACGGACAATAACGTGAAATTGCCCGGAGCGCTGCAAACCGGTGGATTGACCGTACTGAATCGAGCTCGCCAGGATGGGTCCCTCGTCATCGACCCAGGAATGGTAGCCAAGTTCCGGGGAACACGTCTCGAAGTCGGCATCGGTGCGACCCTGATTGCTGAGGGAACCCAAGACAAGCCGATCATCTTCACCTCCCGACTCGACGACCGATATGGCGCTGGCGGAACATTCGACACCAATAATGATGGTGCGACTTCCGGTTCTGCTGGCGAATGGTCCGGTATTTTCGCTCGTCACATGAGCACCTTGAGTATCGACTTTGCTCGAATCACCTTCGGTGGCGGTGAGTCCCGCATTCCTGGCGGATTCGCCACCTTCAGCCCTATTGAGGTCTACCAAGCCGATGCGCGAATCGCCAACTCCCTCATCGAACGCAATGCCTCGGGGAGAAGCAATCCAGGCAGTACCAATCGCGATGCTCGCGGAAACAACGACGATGCTGCGATCTTTGTACTCTCCAGCCAGCCGGTGATTATCAACAACATCATTCGAAACAATTATGATGTTAATTCCTTAGACCCAACCACTCCGGACGGCAAGACCGCAGCGATCAGTGTCGACCTATCGAGCTTGTCGGCACGAAACGTCCGGGACTCGGGACGCGCTACCGGATTCAACGACCGGGAAACCAACCTTGGGATCGGAAACTACGGTCCGTTGGTCTTCAACAATCGGCTCGGCACCAATGGCTTGAACGGCATGCGTGTCCGGGGCGGTACCTTGATGTCCGAGTCGATCTGGGATGATACGGACATCGTTCACATTCTGCAGAGCGAGGTCATTGTCCCCGACTTCCATACCTACGGTGGCTTGCGTTTGGTCAGCAAGATCGACTCGAGCTTGGTAGTCAAGGCTGGAAACAACGCAGGCATCACGGCTGCGGGCCGCCCGCTCGATATCAAGGATCGAATCGGAGGCACGGTTCAAATCCTTGGTTCTCCCGGGTTCCCCGTGGTGATTACTTCACTGAAGGATGACTCCATCGGGGCGGGCTTCGACGATCAAGGCCGGTCGCTCAAAGATACCGACGGCAACCGCGGTGCTGCGGCGCCAGGAGATTGGCGCTCGATACGCTTCACTCCGTTCAGCAATGACCGCAACGTGGATATGAACTATGAGAAGGAATCTGACCAAATAGCGGGCAGTGGCGATAACGATGTTCCGTCCACGGCGCAGGACATCGGCAAATTAGCTGGCGATCTGAAACTCGGCGACGAGAATCTGCGATTGGGGATCACCCTCACAGGTACCATTGGCACTCCCTCGGACATGGACGTTTACCGATTCTCTGGTGTTGCCGGTTCCACTGTCTGGTTCGACATCGATCAGTCCTCGGGATCCCTCGACTCCATGGTGGAATTGATCGATGCCAGC
>CAYXFO010000689.1:0-2110 GCA_964464255.1 uncultured Pirellula sp. | reverse complement strand
TGCTGAAACAGCGAGATCATCGCCTTGGCTCTAGGTGCAAAATGCGTCGGCCGAGGTAACAGGTCCCGATGAGGCTTGTCCTTCAAGATCGGGGGCTCGGCCCGGAGCGGATCTTCCGTCAACATCAGCTTGAGTGCGATCGCTCCAATCCCCATGCCGACATGCTGCAGCCACTGCCGGCGCTGTTGCAGCCACATTTCCCTCGAAGATTTCATTTCGCTCATGATGGGATCAGTCCACATAGAGAAACTCGTTGGAGTTCAAAAGCATCTGGCAGATGTTGATCAAGACTTGGCGCGAGGCGCTATTGCCGCTGCTGAGTCGCTCGGGTTGACGATAGAGCAAATCCAGTTGAGCCGCTACAAATCGACCGACTGCGTCAATTTCTTGATCGGTCGGGGCACGATGCAAGATGCAGTCCCATGCCGCGACGACTTGCCGACCGAGCATTGCGTAGTCCTCTTGCTGCAACTGGAAGCCGATGGTCGAGTCGTAGATGGTTGGGCCCAATGCCGTGTCATTCGGTGTGAAGGTGATCTTCACCGTCCAAGTAAAGGAATCCGAGGTTTCATGCTCGCCGCATTCGAGGACGAGATCGATCGCATCTTCCGGTTCGACTGCTAGGCTCGCGGCTGTCGTCGGTCCCGAACCGGCCTTGATGGTCCAACTCCCGGCTTGCCCAAGTTTGGAACTGATGCGCCCGATCACCCCATCGCCATTTTCGCTTCCATGGGAAAGAGTGCCTTGAATTTCTACGCTCCCGGCCCCAGGCGCGATCCAACGTCGAATCGCGGGATACAATGCGTTCCCCGGATGCCCGCCAACATTGGTTAAAAAGACATATCCCGTGGTGGGATCGGGGATCTGAGTACCGGGCATACTGCTACCTTCCCTCAGGTTCGCGAATTCCATGAACGCGTCGACCTTACCGGTCTCCCGGTTGAATGTGCCGGTCCCGAATCGCCAACGCTTGGGGGGCACAGGCGGAAGTTTCCAAGTTGTCTGCGAATCGCTTGCGACTCCATCAACAACGTTGGGTTGCGCTACAGCCTGATCAGCAATCCGTTTGGCGATCTTGTCGGCTTGATCGAGCAGAAACTCATTGTTCATCATCATGAGCGATTGAGTAGCAACGGTCGATGCGGGTCGCGCATCGCAGTTGACTCCCATCACCGGCGCATCGAATGCTTGGAGCATGGCCACCGGCTGCGTGCGACGCCACTTGGCGTAGATGCTTCGACGCGGCTGCGCGGGATCGATGCGCACTTGACCCGCGTCGTCTTCTTGCAGAGCGATCGGCGGGCCATACAAATCGGTTTTGAGTTGCCCCGATAGCGCCAGCAGACTGTCTCGAAGCACTTCGGCATCCAGTCGTTGCAGATCTCTTCGCCAGTAGAAACGATTGTCCGAGTCGATCGCATCGCGGGCAGGATCGCGGACCGACGATTGTCGATACGCGGTCGAGAGCATGATGGTACGGTGCAGATGCTTCAGGCTCCAACCATGCTCGATCCACTCCATGCCTAGCCAATCCAGCAATTGCGGATGCGTGGGTGGGGCCCCGAGTTTTCCGAAGTCACCCGGCGTTGCAACGATTGCTTTGCCGAAGTGATGCATCCAGACGCGATTGACAAACGATCGGACGAACAATGGATTCGGCGGATCGTTTTGCGTGAGCCACTTCGCAAACGCAAGTCGTCGACCGCTGGTCGGAATGGCCGGATCGTCAGTTGGAAAAGTCTTGGGTGCACCTTCCGAGACCAAGACGGTCAGCTTGCCTGGAGCGACTTCGCGCGTCGGTTGATTGGGATCTCCTCGATGAAACAGTTTCGTCAGGGGGAGATGCCCCGCTGGTTCGGTGAGAGACTGAAGAAATGTCTCGGGTGGTTTCTTGGCGCGCACCTCGGCGATCTTGGCATCGAGTTTCTTGAGTTCCTCGGCTGCCGCAGGCAAGTATTGATAGAGTACTCCGGGAGAAATATTGACGCTGGGGTGCTTGTCCAGCAGCATCTTTTGCTCGTCGGTCCGCTTGTCGGCAGGTGTTTCGTAGGAGGTGCGAAGCGTTGCGCGAAGTGGCTCCTCAAATTTCATGAGTTCCTTGTCGAGGGCC
>CAYXFO010000688.1:0-2125 GCA_964464255.1 uncultured Pirellula sp. | reverse complement strand
GATCGGTCAATAGCGATTTGGGGGTTGCTGGGAATATCATTCTCGAGGAACGCAACTTCGATTTGTTTCGCTTGCCAAGTCGCCCGAGCGATATGTTCAATGGGGCGTTTCGCGGGGCTGGCCAAAACTTCCGTTTGGAACTCGTCCCAGGTAACTTGGTGCAACGCTACACAGTCAACTGGACCGAGCCGAGCCTGTTCGGATACTCACCTTTCAGTTTTTCGGTAGGTGGTTTTTTCTTCACGCGGTTTTATCGGGACTGGTCCGAGCAGAGGCTTGGAGGTCGAGCGGCTCTCGGTTACGACATTACCCCCGACCTGTCGCTCACGACGGAGATCCGCGGCGAAGATGTAAAGATCTTCAATCCTCGCAATGATTTGGTCCAGTCGCTCAACAATGCGTTGGGAAGCAACGATGTGTATACAGGAAGGGTTCGCCTGGCCCACAACACGCGCGACAGCCCATTTCTTCCCACCGAAGGTCACTTGCTGGAATTGATCTACGATCAGGTCTTCGGCGAATATGATTTCCCGCGCGGCCAGATCAACTACAGTCGATACTTCCTGGTCCGCGAACGGGCCGATGGTTCGGGACGCCACACCTTCACCACAGCGTTTCGAACAGGGTTTGCCGGCGCCGATCAGCCAATCTTTGAGAACTTCTACGCGGGGGGTTTCTCGACGATCCGAGGTTTCCAGTTCCGCGGAGCCAGTCCTGTCGAATCGGGGATCCAAGTCGGTGGTCGCTTCCAATTCCTGGGAACTTTAGAATACATGTTTCCGATCACAGCAGACGATATGCTTCGCATGGTTGCCTTCGTGGATTACGGAACCGTGGAGAAGGACATCGAAGTCAACTGGGATAATTTCCGTGTGGCTCCCGGTCTCGGATTTCGAATCGCGATTCCCGCTATGGGACCCGCTCCACTGGCATTCGATTTCGCCGTTCCGATCGCTTATTCGGATAACGACGATCGACAAGTCTTCTCATTTTCCGCAGGCTTGACTCGGTGATGTCGGATGCTGCAACAGTGGAATTCGATGTGGATTTGCCGAGCTATCACGGCCCGCTCGATCTGCTGTTGTATTTGATTCGGCGCGAGGAACTCAGCATTGAGGGACTCGCACTGGCTCGCATCACAAAGCAGTATGTCGAGTTTCTGGCCGTTCTCACGGAACTCGACCTAGACAACATCAGCGAGTTCATTGAGATCGTGAGCCTGCTGATCGAGATGAAGGCCGACAGGATCCTTCCCCGTACGCGAGATGATTCCCTGAACGATAACGAATCTCTCGAAATACAGTCTCCGCATCTGATCGAACGCTTGATGCAGTACAAGCGGTTCCGAGATATCGCGTGCGTACTGGACGAACAGAGTCGATTGTGGCAATTGCATCTGCGGCGTTTGGCTCCTGTAGTAGCGCGTCGCCGAAGTGAATCCGAGGAAGCTCCCATAGCACGCATCGAGGTTTGGGACTTGGTCAGCGCGTTCGGACGTATCTTAAAGGCTCGCCAAGCATCGCCTGCCGAAGCGATCCGTTACGACGAAACTCCGATCCACGTCTACATGCAAACCATCCATGAGCGAGTGGCGGTCGAAGATCGAATCGAACTGCACGAACTCTTCGAACCCGGCTTGCACAAAAGTGCACTGGTGGGCCTATTTCTGGCGACCCTGGAGATGATTCGCTACCACGGACTGGTCGCCGAACAAGAAGCTTCCGAGGGGGCGCTTTGGTTACGAAAAGGAACCCGTTTCCCAGAGAGACTCGATGTCCGAATAGAGGGTGACGAACTGCCCGTTTCGTTCCTTTGAGGGTAGAATGAGGATCTCAATCGAACCGGCGCTTGCTACCCTCCGACCTCCCCTCGACGAAAGTCCATGTTTAGCGAAATCGAAACGGGGAATATTCAGCGAGTCGTCGCTGTCACACCGGATCTGCAATTGCGCGAACAGATCCAGCGCAGGATCATCCTAGAGTTGCATTCCTTGCGGCAACCCGCCAGATCGATCGAACGCTTGGTCCGCTTCGTTGAACGTTCTCGAGCCCCCAACACACTCCTGAGCCAATGGGACCGTTCCCCGGGACTGCTCGGCACGCTCCTTCAGGCACTCGATGTCGAC
>CAYXFO010000687.1:0-2129 GCA_964464255.1 uncultured Pirellula sp. | reverse complement strand
GACGCGCTATCGCGGCCGCGTGGTTCACGGCGTCAATGGCGATCCGATCCCGGAAGGGGAAGAGCCCCAGGAGACGGAACTGTCGAAAGAGGAAAAACTTCAGCGGCTCCGAGAGAAGCCCCCCACCAACACCATTCAAATCAATGTGCCTCTGTATTTGTACTACATCAAGAATGGCGAAACACTCTTGGCGAGGTTGCCGATCATCACCGGATATCGGGAGTTGGAAAAAGCAGACTTGCCCGATGACCGCCGCCGCTTGCAAGCCGAAGGATTCCTCAAAGGCTTGCAAGGGGAAGTTCTCGATGTCGTAGCTCGCCGAAAAATTCTCGAGGCCCGCATCCGACGCAAACTCGACGAAGGAAAGCTCGATGATGCAGCCTCGCTGGTCGATGAACTCAAGAAAGTCAAGAATTACGAAGAGATGTCTGCTCAGATCCAGGGGATCCAACGCCGCGCCTTCGCGACCGAATCGGGTTACGTTCCAACTCCCGTCGTGGAAAGAATCGATAGGATGCTCAATTCGACCCGATCGCTGATGGCTCAGTACCTGCAAACCGACCTCGTCCGCGAATTGGAAGTCAAATTGATTGAGGCTAAACAGAAACAGTAATCGGCTATGCACAAAACCATTCTCGATGTCGGGAATTGCGGACCTGACCACGCTGCTCTTTCCGCCATGCTTCGACAAGCATTCGATGCAGAGGTCCTGCAAGCGGATCAATGGAGCGACGCAATCGCAACTCTCCAAACTCACCATGTCGACTTGGTGCTCGTCAATCGGAAACTCGATATCGATTACTCGGACGGGATAGAGATTATCCGACGTTTGAAAGCAGATCCTGTTTTCCAGTCGATTCCCGTCATGTTGATTACCAATTATGCTGAGCACCAGCAGGCAGCCGTAGCGATCGGAGCCCAGTACGGGTTCGGTAAACTCGAGCTTCGTGCCCCAGAGACCAAAGAGCGATTGGCCAGATGTCTGTGCCCACAGTCAAGGGAGGTGGAGAATGAAGCCTAAGAAGAACCCAGTGGACGACGTGCTCGAAGCGCGTCGCATCCTCAAGGAAGCGGGGCTTCGAAGTACCCCCGCCCGCATCTCGGTGATCATCGCTCTGAAGCGATCGGCGAAACCGCAGACCCACGCCGAACTAGCGGATCAATTGGTGCCGCTCGGTTTTGACAAAGCGACGGTGTTCCGGAATCTGACTGATCTGGCCGAGGCCGACTTGGTGATCCGTACCGAACTCGGTGATCACGTCTGGAGATTTCTGCTGGCTGACCCGAATCACGATCGGAGCAGTCACCCACATTTTGTATGTATGGACTGCGGGATGGTGTCGTGCATCGAAGACATGCCTCTGCCCAATCCCTCGGTTCGTCGCTCACACAACATCGCACGCATCAGTGAAGTGCTGGTCAAAGGGCACTGCGGAACATGCTATACCGCCGGTGCCGTTTAGTCTGTCGTCCGCTCAACGCGATCGATTACGGCTGCGGTTTGCTGACAACCTGCTCGATCTTGATCGCCTTGCGCCCTTTGTAGGAGCCCGCAGAGGCGAGAAACTTGATCCGGTTAGCGATCTCGACTTCCAGCGGATGGTGTACGTCTTTTTCCGTCGAGATGATGTCCCCAACCTCCAATCCGAAGAGTTCTCCGGTGGTGATCGAAGAACGTGCCAGCGTAACGACCATATCTGCGATCGATCCATCGAGTCGCGAACTGATCTGTGCTACCGACTGATCGTTTTTGCGAGCTGCCGCATAGCCGATCCAACTGTTGCTCGACAACTTGCTCCCGACCCGCTCGATGGTGTTGAAGGGGATGCATAGGTTAATCGTTCCCCGAATGGCTCCCATGATCAATTCGAAACTGACCATCACCACCACTTCGTTGGGCGGAACGATTTGAACCAACTGAGGATTGCTCTCGACCCGTTCCACTTGCAAATCCATTTCGATCACATTGGCCCAAGCGCTTTGCAATTCCTTCAAGAAGACATTCGTGATCCTAGCGGCCAATCGAAGTTCGATGTCTGACAGCGGACGCTTGGGGACTGCCTCGGTGCTGACGGAACCACCGAGCATCCGATCGATGATCGGATACAACAGCGATGGACTGATATCGA
>CAYXFO010000686.1:0-2129 GCA_964464255.1 uncultured Pirellula sp. | reverse complement strand
TGAATGGCTCGCTTCGGAGAGAAACAGGAATTGCGGGCTGGTCAGGATGAGGACTAGGCTTCGTCGAATACTTTCCCGCAGATCGCCGACCTCATCATGAGTTTGCGACCAGAAGTCGAACAGTTCCTGCCGTTCCTCCTGATTCAACGGCCGACGATAGGCCCGCTCGGCGAATCGATTGAGGACATCCTTGGCGTATTCGGAACGATTGCTTGGATCGATGTGCGAACTCATGATTTGCTGATGCGATTGCGGCGGCCACGTCTCGAAGTATGGGCCTTCGAATTCGATGGATTCGATCAGCAAGCGAGGCAAATCGCGATGGTCCGTGAACTCGCTGCGGACACCGATCTCACGGATACCTGCGAGATAGTTCACGTTGTCGGGCTCGACATCGGGGCTTGGAAAGTTGGAGATCGCTCCTTCGAAGATGAAGTCTTGAAGAGTTGTCGTTGCTACACGCTGAGGTGTGCCGACCGGATTCATGGTGCTGCCACAATCGCGTCGCAATCCAACGTGGACGCCAAGTTCCGGAGATCGTGACTCGAACGCTCGGAAGGCTTTGCCCAATGGGCTGTCTTCATCGATTCTGCGCAAGGCGAGGCGATCTACAATAGGTTTGGAAGTCGAGGTTGTTCGGATATCGAGCGGACCGGATGCGAGACGCACTGCGAGGAACGGACCCTGCGATGAGGAGCCTGTAAAGAATCGTTCGCCGAGTTGCAGTTTCAACTCGTTGACTCCTGCCGGAAACGGAGGGTAGGCGAATTGAGCACCTGGAGCGACCAGTGCTTCTTTGGATTGCGATGCATCGGAGCCTGAGAGTTGGGGTGACAGACCATTTTGATACGCTTCGATTTGATAAATACCCGGCTCGCGAACGTCGATCGAGTTCGGCTCGCTTGAATTGATATGGAGTTCATAGTCAACGGGCGATTGGGTCGAGGCGGTGGGGGTCTTCCAATCGAGAAGGAGTCCATCCTCGTATTTCGCAGCCCGCACTTTGACTCGAAAATGGCCGCGATCGGGTAACTCGCGCAAAGAGATTTTGAAGTTCGCATGCGGGCCATAAGTGTTGGACTCGCCGAAGATTTCAGAGCTGGGGATCGCGGGTCGAAGAAGCAGACCCGATGGCATCGTGGGTTGTGCCGGGATCGTTTCGTAGGGGAGGCCTTTCGGGTAGCCTTCGGAGCCTCGCATGCAAGCGAAGACGGCGTGATAGATACTGTCGAAGTCGCGCCAGCCTCGGACGGTATCGTTTCCTTGATAGCCTTCGATGAATCGGAACTTGTGCTGCATTGCGAAGGGGCGGAATGCGAAGGGCTTTGAGAGCTCGGGTTCCGTGACAACGAAATCTTCATTGCGCAACAGCAAGTTGTTCGCGCCCAGGATGAGATTATCTCGGCATGGATCGTGGTTGATTCCTTTGCCGATCGCCATCCGAAAGTGCTCGATGGTGGGAGGGGTACGCTCATCGACGAGTGCTGCGTCGAGCATCCGCTCCGCGATTTGGAAGTACGACTCAATCAGCAGGGGAGAGAGGAGCAAGTTGTTTGCGTTGTTGGTGAAGCCTTCTTTGGAGACCGGATCGGGGGGAAGGATCTTCGTGTTGTCGTCGTCGACACCAAGCAGATCGCGAAGGGCATTTCGATATTGAGGAACCGTCAGCCGCCGCATCGTCCCGTGGAATTCGACCGCGCGGGTTCTCGCTTGATGGAGTCCGGCCGCGATACCTTGAAGGAGCGTATCGCGATTCCGGTCGGTCAGGTTGGGTGTTTCGTCCTCGGGTGGCATTGCACCGGAGGCGACTTGCTTTTGGATCGATTCCCAGAGTTTAAGGGATGGATCTCCGAACTCGAGGTCAAGCGCGTCGAGGCGCACTCCGGCTTCGCGGGTTTCCTGGTTGTGGCATCGCGTGCAATGGGTCCGGATGATCTCAGCGATACGGAGGTCGTCTTGAGCTTGCGAAAGGTTGCTCGGCAAGGCGGAGCTGAGCAACGAAACGATGATGGCAACACAGAAGGAGGGAGGACAGCGAATGGCTACAGATACGATCGCTGGCATAGGAAATTTTGGGGAGGTTGGTGGATCGCGAGATCGGAAGCATCCGACAGGCAGGGTCGCGAGAG
>CAYXFO010000685.1:0-2132 GCA_964464255.1 uncultured Pirellula sp. | reverse complement strand
TCTTTGAAACACATCCAGAGCCATCTCAAAGCCCGAGCGATGGCCCCAATATGGTACCCCTCTCCGAATTTCACGGGGTTATCGCTCGCGTGCACCAAATCTGGCGAACCGTGCGCGAATGGCAATCGTAAGACCTTTGGAATACTCCGATGGACAGACGCCGCATCTTGGAATTCCAAGTGCGGCGTTCTTTTTTTTGATCAGGCAAACGTGGTATGTACGGATTCGTTAATCGCTGCAAAATCAATCGCGCGAATAGTCGGAATCGATCGTTGCCGGAACGTTCCATAGCACCCTTCTTGGTGTGGTTTCTGATTATCGGTTTCGGATGCCAAGATCCCGCCCAAAGAGCTCTCGAGGTGAGCATGCTCGAGACGGCTGAAACCAAGGAGAATCGCGACTCTCTTCGGGAAGCTTTTCAGTACTTGCCGCAACTGGTGCGATTGGACCGAACCGTTGCCATGCAGGAAATCAATTATCAATTGAACACCTGGTCGGCGAGCGTTTCTGATCCTCCTGAGTGGTCCTCGTCCGAGCTTCTTGAGTCGATCCCAGCTTCGCTCCGATCAGTTGACTTCGCGAACCGCATGACCAAGCTGGAGTTCGGCGAACCGGAGTGCGAGTTCATGCTGCAGTGCCAAATGATGAGGCAACTGTCCACTTGGGTTCTCGAACTATCCTACCGAGATCAACTCTTCTCTGCATGGCTGGCCGAGGAGACCCAGCGTTTGGGAGCTAGCGATGGCGCAAAGCTAGAGACGGCTATGAAGCTGTTCGACTGGACTGTTCGGAACGTGGCTATTGTGGGAACTCCTCAGGATTCGGAACGCTTGCTCACCAATCCCGACCTTCCTCTCAATGACACTTCTCCCATATATCGCCAACTGCCATGGCAAACTTTGATGTTCGCGCGCGGCGACGCCTGGCAACGGGGACGGCTTTTTACACAACTGTGTTTCTCGCATGGCATCGATTGTGTGGTTCTCGCTCTTCCTAGCTTGTCTGGAGCCAGTGAGAACAGCGCACTACGCCTTTGGTGCATTGGAGTGCCGATTGGCAACGAACTCTATTTGTTTGAACCCCATTGGGGATTGCCTATCCCTGCCCCCAACGGTCCTGGAGTTGCAACGCTTCGGATGGCGAAGTCGGACCCAAGCGTCTTGCGAAGAGCGAAGCTACCCGGAAGATTCGACTATCCGGTCGAAGCTAAAGATCTCGCTAAACTCATCGCACTGATCGATGCTGAGCCGTTTGTGGTAGGAAGAACGATGTATACCCTGGAACGCTCACTGACGGGTGACAACCGTCAACGATTGAGCATGAATCCCGACGAATTAGAGCGTCAACTCAAGTCGCTTGATTCCGACGTAGAGGTTCGACTATGGAATGTCCCTTGGTTGGCACATGCTTACAACCTCGAAGTTCGCCGTCGGCTCGATGACATGTCGCCGTTTGCTATGCAGTACATGGAACAGTACGGTACATTTGTGACCGACACTCCCATCAGCCGTGCTCGCATGCTCCATTTTCAAGGAAAATTCCTGAACACAATCGAAGCTGCCGGGGCGTTGAAGACATACATGGATTTCCGAGTGGATGAGGAAACGTTACGCGAGCTCGAATACGACCGCGCGCTGCAAAAAGAGTTCGGGATCTTCAAACAGCCATCGGATTCCCCTGAAATGTTCAACAATCGCATCAAGCTAGCTCAAATGTTTTTCCGCAAATCCAAGTTTGACATCGGTATTTTCTTGGCCATGGCAAACATGGATCTCAACAAGCCGGAAACCGCGATCGACTGGCTGACCAAACGCCTCCTCGAGGTCAAAGGAACCGATCGCTGGCACGCCCATGCACATTATCTGCTAGGCCGCAATCTCGAAGGCCAAGGAAAAATTCCTGAGGCGATCGAGGAATACAAATATGAGGCATCCCCTCAAGCCGCTGGAAACCGCATCCGAATTCGTCGTCTGGAGTCGATCTCAAATCCAGCGACGGCGCCGGAAGTAAACCAATAAGATTCCCGCAACAATCGCCATCAGACCCAAGGCAAACGCATAGCCGTATCGCCAGTACAACTCCGGCATATTCCACGGCGAATCATTGCTGAAGTTCATCCCGTAGACCCCGGC
>CAYXFO010000684.1:0-2139 GCA_964464255.1 uncultured Pirellula sp. | reverse complement strand
CTCATATGACGAGCCAGAATGCCAGCCCAGTCGCCCGGAGCACCGAACGAATTGGAAAGATCATTGTTGGTATCGAACGTACCACCTGCACCATAACGATCGTCTCGCCGCGAGGTGAAAACCACGGGTTTTGCTTCGGTTCCTTCGGCGATCAACGTTGCGCCGAGTCCGACTTCGATTCTCGTACCGAATAACTTGGCAACGATCCCCGGGTCGATTATCAAAGTGCCATCTTGCCGAGATCGGTTCAACTCCGGCAATCCGAGCGTTTGGATCGCACCCCGCAGAGTGATGTTATTATCGACAAAGACCGTATCGTCCTTGTTGAGGACTCCTGCGAGCTGGTATGAGCCTGCAGCATTGACACGGCGATAGATCTTTCGCGACACATAATCGCCGGTAGCGACAGGAATGTTGCTTAGTTGCACCGAACGATTCGCTGGTACGACGATGCTACTGCTCGCGCTGGGCAGGCTCTCTTGGCCGAAACGATCGGTGTAGGTCACGATGTATTCCAGCGCAGACGCGTTTGTAAATCCGCTGCCGGTGGGAGCAACGCTCAAAATCATCAAAGCGACATTCGGCCCAGACGCTTCATTGAGCGGTCCACCCGGGGTGCCGGCGATGACCAAATTTTCGCCAAAAACTAAAGTGATTTCCGAATCATCGATACGAGCGTGCGTGGTAAGCGTTTTCAGCGGTTGGCCAGGCAGCGTCTGAACGCGCACGAACATTCCATTGATCGTGTTGTCGATGACTGTGTTGCTGTAGACCACGGGACCGACGCGACGATAATCGGGCACAAACGCTGCGTCGTGCTGGTATCGAGGTTCCGTGAATAATGTTTCCTCAAAGCTGTTCGGGTCGGCGCTGATGGCTGCGTCAGCGCTTTGCGAAATTCGGTTCCCCAAGATCAAAGGACGAGCCTCTCCCAACTCGATCGGGCTGGTGACTTTCGCTTGAGCGCCAAAACCGACCAAACCACCGCCATACGTCATCTGAGCGTTCGAAATGGTGTTGAGGAAAATCCCCTCGCGTTCGCGATCGAAGCGACCCTGCGATCGATCCACATCGTTGCGGATCTCAACTCCACCCCAATCCCCAGCCTTGGGAGTTGTGATCAAGTCATTGGTATCTTCGCCGAGAGACTGATCGGTGTAAGATGTGAAAAATACCGGCAGAGTGGGGGTACCCAAAACCTGAATCGCCGCACCCGAGCGATCGATAATCCCATCGCTTCCAACAAGGATGCGGGAATTCCCCATCTTCAGGATCGCTCCGGCATCGATCATGAGCGTGACGCCTCGAGGAACCTCCAAGCGGTCGCCATCGGATAGGTTTAAACCGAAGGCACCGATGCCGATCTCGTAGGCTTTCACCGTTTGCGGACTGATGACAGACTCCTGGACCCCAGCCAAACGGATGATATCACCTGGCTGAGCGGCACTCACCGCGGCCGAAATGCTCTTAAATGGTTGTGCAAGGGTCCCGACAGCTGTCAAGCCCGTATAGGCCTTGTCCACGATCAACGTGCGCGGGGATGCAGCAGTCGTACCGTATCCACCGGTAGCCCGGAACCAGAAATTGAAATCTCCACCTGCGATTCCATCCCCATCACCGTCAAGAGCCGATCCGCGAGCCGTCGATGTAAAGCTCTGCTCGGTCATAATGTCCGCGTTCGTGCTCTTGAAATCAAAACGAAGCTGATATCGTCCCTGGCTGGTCGCACCACTACCGGTATCGAGGACCTGCGGGTTGTTGTCTTCATTCCCCTTGCCCGTAACCGCTACAAAATACTCGCCGACACCGAGAGTGACCTCGATCAGAGAGTCTTGGCTGATGTAGTTGTTGTTCACCGCGACGATCGAAAGCGCGCCGGTGGCCGCATCACGCTTGAGCCGTCAAATGAGTGTCGAGATTGCTCGAATCATTCAACCTCTCGGCGATGGTTTCCAAACGAACTTGCCCCTGCTGGATCAACTCAAAGCGATACAAGTCGACGTCGCGGTTGTCCGGTCGATGAGCATGCTGACCATGGATTTGATCGATAGTGCCTGGGAAGATTTGCTCCAAGGGATTGGCAGGCGAATTCAAACGGGTTCCAACAATTCCGCCATTGGTGTTCGTCGTTCCTCCATT
>CAYXFO010000683.1:0-2141 GCA_964464255.1 uncultured Pirellula sp. | reverse complement strand
CCATCCATCGACTTCGACTTTTTGCTCGATGCCGCTCGGCCACAAGATCGTCAATTGAGGTTTCTCAGCAGAAAGGCTGGCAGGAACTCCGAAGTGGAGCACTGAGTCATTGGTCCCAGCATAAGTCCCTCCCCCGACTAACTGACGCAGGTATGTTTGTTCGCCGGCCAACATGCGAACCGTGGTACCGATTCCATCGCGGTTGGAACGCGCTCCAGCCAATCGAACCTTAAGGTAGAGCCCATCGGTTTCGGTTCTATTAGTCACCACGACCGCTTCTGTATTGAGACGACTGACTGCGAAGTCCATGCGTCCGTCATTATTGAAGTCTGCCATCGCAAGCGAGCGTGCCGATTGAGGCGTAGAAAGAAATTCGCTTTCATCTCTGGAAACCAAGCGAAAGTACTTGCGATCGATGTTCTTCAGAATTTGGGGATGCTGTTCGAAAGAGGAACTGTTAGCGTGAAGTTCCACATGTCCATTGACGATGAGGATGTCCTCATTACCGTCGAGATCCATGTCGGCGAACGCTGTCCCCCACCCGACGGCTCCTTGGTCGGTTGCCGGGATACGGGCGCTTTGCGAAGCATAGGAAAAAAGCATGTTTCCACTTGATCGGTAAAGAGCGCCGATTTCGTTCTGATAGTTCGTGACCCACAGATCGAATCGACCATCTCCGTTGTAGTCAGCCAGGGCAATCCCCATGCTACCTTCGGGGATACCAACATCGTTGCACGCGACCCCGGAACGACGTGCCATCTCGGTAAACTTAAATCCCCCATCATTGCGGTAGAGAAGATTGGGATCGACATCATTCGCGACGTAGATATCGGCATCCCTATCGCCGTCGAGGTCTGCCACGATGATTCCAAGGCCTCGCAGAGAGTCGGCAATGCCCGCAGACTTTGTTATGTCGTTGAATGTTCCGTCCCCTTGATTGGCGAACAATGTGTCCGGAAGCCCTTTGTATGCTCGCGGGCCGCAGTAGTCGGGAACCACTTCCTGAGATCCGCTCTCCTTGGGTGCCGAGCATTTGGGATCGTTTTCATAGCTCCAATCGGCATAGTGCGCGACGTAGAGATCGAGCAGCCCATCGCCATCTGCATCGAACCATACGGCAGAAGAGCTCCAGAGCGAATCGACTAGGCCAGTTCGCGGGTTAGGCATCTTCTCAAAGGTTCCATCTCCTTGGTTTCGTAGCAGTTGCAGGCCGGAATAGCCGGTCGCGAGCAGATCGGAGAAGCCATCTGCATCCCAATCTCCGATCGCTATTGCGGCATTGTAGATCTCGGACAGATCCATGCGAGCGTACGATTTGGCTTCGGTGAATCTCATCTTTTCGACGCATCGCATGAGTGAACCGGGATAGCCGTTCATCGCTCGCTCGGAAGGAACGGGGTATCCACCCCCTGCGGCCACGATATCTATTCGGCCATCGCGATCGTAATCGAAGGCTGCAATCCCCCCTCCCGTAGTTTCCGGCAGGAAATGATGTTGTTGCTCACTACCGTTGCGATAGATGCAACCACCCAAGGCATCCTTAAGCCAATCTACACGGATGCGTGAGGATCGTTGAGCGTCGCCGGAAAGAGGCGTCGCTTTTGCTGTGGAAACTCCATCCTGCCTTTGTTGTTGCTGAGACTTGTCGGTATTTGTTTGAGTATTGCAACTGGATAGAGAGAGTAGCCCGAACGCTACTGCGATGACGCAACGACCTTGCCGTCGGCGAGCCGATGCGTGGTCGATCGCACTAGGCAAAGAGTTCATTGAGTTCCCCGCCGAAGATTGATAAATCGTTGATGTCGTGCTGCGAGTTCCGGTTGGTTGTTCCGATTGAAGTAAATCACCAAATCCTCGTGAGCAGGGAGATATGTGGGATCGAGCGATAGAGCTGAAGAAAGCCATTGGAAACCGTCTTCGCGAGACTGTTTGTGCAGAAAAATGTGCCCCAGTTCGTAGTGTTTCTCGGCGGTTTTGTCCTGCCCGCCTAGGATGCGTGATAATCGCTGATCGATGGACTGAACATCAGGCTGTCCATCCTGGGCGATCTTCGAGTAGCGAACCGCATCTTGCTCGTTGCCCAATGCTTGATGTGCTTGGCTCAGTATATTCGCGATACTCACGTCTTCAGGCCAAAGAAT
>CAYXFO010000682.1:0-2142 GCA_964464255.1 uncultured Pirellula sp. | reverse complement strand
CGAGGGAACACGTCGCGAGCGACGTAAGTCCATCCCTCACTTACGTTTCGGGTTGGGATGGCTACTTATTTTTGGCATTCCCGGCAGTTGGAATTCGGGATGACGGTGCCGCCGTATGGTGCACCGGCGGCAGCGGGGTATGGGTTTGCTGCGGGTGCGGCATAGGTAACGGCTGGTGCACTTGCAGGGGTCATCCCCGATGCAGGGTAAACCGCACTGCCGGTTGGAACGGGAGCGAGTCCCGTGGGCGGAACACCGTAGCTCGGAGGCAAAACCATCGGTGAATAGACACCGGGTCGCTGTTGCGCGAAGTGACACATGCCCCAGTTATCGCACTTCCATTGCTCCATTTGTTGCATGCATCGACATCCTGAAAGCGAAGCGACCGATACCGAAGCCAGCATGAAGACAACAACGCGCATGATGCACCGAAGCAACTGTTGAGTGAATGATGCTCAAAGAAACTTCGGGAGTATGGCCTCCGCTTGGCCCTCAAGTTTACTTAAACATCCCGCTTTGCCCGAAAAGGATGATTCGAGCAATCGATCGTATCGATTATTTGGGGCAAGCAACTTGATCGGTTCACCAGCAAAACGATTGCTTATCCGAAAATCTTCAGCCGCCTTGGCGTAAGCCGCGGTTTCCTCGATTTTCCGGACAGGCTCCTAGCCTGCGGTGGGCGGAGGGGGAAGCTGCAGAGCGTTCGTGCGAGGTGCCATCGATTGCTCGTAATGCTTTAGTAGCCCGTACACCGATTGGAATTCGGGGCGAGAGGACAAGGAGGTGAACCTCGGGTCGCGCGCTACGGAGTCATAGCGATTAACCACTTCACGGATTGCGGTCGGGTCAGGCGAAGCACCTCCGATGAACAGCCAAGCTGGCAAGCCGAGATAGTTCTTCCACGACTCGTCAAGCAGGTCGAACAGTCGAGGGGCAAGCTGCACTAACTGACCTCGCACGGCCTCCGACTCACTCGTTCCGACTTGCTGCGCTGATGCCAGGCTCGATGCAGTCCCGTTCGCGATGGTCTCTGCATAGCGAGCGACTGATTCAGTCAATTGCTGGGCTGCGGGTGGAACGACTGGAGTTTGTTGCAGATTGGTAATTCCGTAATATGAACCGGTAGCCATGCGATCGACTTGGAGGACTGAGCCGTCGATTGCGACGCCCGCGAACAAGCCTCGGCTGCGCGAATAGGTGTAGATTTCCGCTTGCAGTTGACCATCGGTGGCGATGCCACCTTCGCGACCGATAGGGCCCGCTGCCGCCGCCGCATCGGCGCCGAGAGTCAGCTTGCCATTAAGAACCCCCTGGATGCTGCGAGGTGACTTGAACACCAAGATGATATCGGAGGATTGCACCCCAGCCTGCCAACCGACATTTCCGCCCGTGAGGGTGATGAACACGGGAGCATGCCAACTGCCGTTGGGATCGCGGATCAACAGAACGCCGCGGCCGAATCGAGCTCCGACAATGAAGCCACCCTTCACAACATTCGGAATGATGGCGACCCCATGCGCGTCGGTCAGCAGTGCCTGCGGGATCCTGGCCAAAGCCTTTTCCATCGTTTCATCGAGCAGTTGTTTCGACTGCGACACCGACTGCTCCTGCCAAGTTTGACCAAGGCATGAGCCGACCGACTGGTCGAGCAGGACTGTCACTAACAACGCGATTATCAGAGTTCGAACGATGGAAATCCAATGCATGATGTTTCTCTCCTTGAGTGAGAAGGCACCATACAAAGAATAGGGAATCTAGGTAAAGACCACTTGGAAAACATCGGTGCCGTGCACACGCAACTGTAGCGCTGCGTCTACGTGGGAAATGCTAGCCGTTGGGCGCGAGCCCTCGGGTCGGAACTGCGACAAACGCAGCGGCGTTTCGAACGCATCAACCCGGATGCTTTCGCAGCTCGGCTAACATTTTTCATCTGCTTCGCACCGCAACCGAGCTTCGATTATTTTCGATCTGCGAGATCGACGAAGCAGACCATGGAAGGATTTCCGACCGGTGCATACTGGCCGGTGAATCGAAGTTTGCCTGTCTGCTGGTCTACCTCGAATACGGCCACATGGTCCGCTCGCTGATTGCAGCAATAGAGGAACCGGCCGCTCGGATCGAACGCAAAGCTACGGGGATAAT
>CAYXFO010000681.1:0-2144 GCA_964464255.1 uncultured Pirellula sp. | reverse complement strand
CGGTTGAAGTCTTGGTCAAGCCAGGGCTTGTAGACCAAAAGATTGGGATTGGCGAGCAATCCGTACCGATAAAATCTCTCGATGTCGTTTCCTTTATAGGTGCTGCCATCACCCCAGATATTTACGTCGTCCTCGCGCATGGCTTGGACGAGCATCGTTCCGGTTACGGCTCGGCCGATCGGAGTGGTGTTGAAGTAAGGGACTCCTGCGGTCGTGATGTGAAACGCACCGCATTGCAGAGCCGAAAGCCCTTCGTGAACCAACTGTTCGCGGCAATCGATCAGTCTCGCCGCCTCGGCTCCGCATTCCAGGGCCCGTTTGGGAATGTCTTCGTAGTTCGACTCGTCGGGTTGGCCAAGGTTGGCGGTGTAGCAGTATGGGATCGCCCCTTTGCTCCGCATCCAATAAATCGCTGCACTGGTGTCGAGTCCACCCGAAAAGGCAATTCCAACCTTTTTCCCTACCGGCAACGATTGCAATATCTTCGACATGGACATTCTCCGGCTAAGTGCATGGCATTCGGACGGCGCGTCGACCAACGACCCGCACAGAGTTGAAATGGATTTGACGTAGTCTATTCGAATCCCATGCTCTGCCCAAGTCGCGTTGCGATTTGAGGCGAATGCTCAGGATAGTCTCGCCACAGGCGTTGCTCGGGTTGCTGTCCCGAAAGCTCTGGCCCAGGGGAGTGGGGATCCTCGATCGCGATCGCTTCGGTCAGGAGCATCGCTGCCTGCTCTGCTTTTTGGGAGTTGTCGCATAAGATCCGAACGATGAGTTCTCCATGCTCAACGCGCTCGCCAAGTCGTCGCTCAAAACACAAGCCGACCGTGTGATCGATCGATTGTCCAGTGTAGGTCCGACCACCTCCCATGGCGATGATTGCTTGCCCGATCTTCTGTCCGTCCATTCGGTGGATTGTGCCGCCTCGGGGAGCGAGCCATGGGCGGGACCGTCCTAGGGGGCGATTCGCGGCCAAATCCCCACCTTGCAGATGCACCATCGCCTCGAATCGCGCCATCGCGCGTCCGGAGTCCAAGTGTTCCTCAAGGACTCGCAACGCTTCAGATCGACTCTCGGCTCGTTGGGTCAACCCTAGGATGCGAGCGCACAATTCGAGGGTCAGTTCCCGTACTTGCAATGGCCCTCGACCACGTAGGACATCGATCGATTCGTCTACTTCGCATGCGTTTCCAACCATCTTGCCAAGGGGTTGATCCATGTCCGTGACGAGCGCTCCGGTTGCGACTCCTGCCCGCTCGCCGATCGAAATCAATGAGCGCGCGAGTGCTTCGGCTCGTTCGGGGGTTGCCAAGAACGCACCGCTCCCGCATTTCACATCGAGAACCAAGGCATCCAACGTTTCAGCGATCTTTTTGGACATGATGCTTGCTGTGATCAGCGCGATCGATGGGACCGTGCCGGTCACATCGCGCAGAGCATAAAGCTTCTTGTCGGCAGGGACCAATCGTTCCGTTGCTCCAGTGATGAAGCAATGGATCTGGCCAAGTACTGACGCCGATTCCTCTTCGGTCAGATCGCATCGAAATCCTGGGATCGCTTCGAGTTTGTCCAAGGTCCCGCCTGTGATCCCGAGCCCGCGACCGCTGATCATCGGGACATCCAACTCGCAGCAAGCCAACAGTGGTGCCAAGATAAGCGACGTTTTGTCTCCCAATCCCCCTGTGGAGTGTTTGTCGACGCGAGGGCGTTCCGACACGCGTTGGAAAGTCCCTCCCGAACGGATCATCGCATCGGTTAAATCGGCGATTTCGCGATGATTCATTCCCTGCAGCAAGATCGCCATCGCAAGGGCTGACATCTGGTAATCGGGGATGCTCCCTTGCGAATAGCCGGAGATCATGAAATCGATCTCCTGAGTATTCAACTCCAATCCGTCCCGCTTCTTGGCAATGAGGATGGCTGGAATCATGCTGGAATCTTCGTGAGGGTGAAAGAAAGGGCCAGGGGTCGCGACTCGGTTCGCTCCGCGTATCATACTGGGAGATCGCGACATCCGACCATAGGCCCCTCGGCAACTCGAAGACAACTTATCATCAAGATTGAGATCCAATAGCTATGCATCACATGAAAGCCTTCCTCGCTGTTGCCGTATTGATTTCGGTCGCCGCATTGCCCGCCGT
>CAYXFO010000680.1:0-2144 GCA_964464255.1 uncultured Pirellula sp. | reverse complement strand
GTCTGTAGCGGGAGTTGGCAAGAGGATCGACCGGTGAGGAAATCGGTCGGTGAAGTACTAAGGCAGCTGCAAACCGCAGCTGCCTTTTTGTTTGCCCCGAACGCAAACGAATACCGCTTCCTTGAGATTGCTCAATGCTAGCAATCCCCTGCGAATTCCTGAGGATTTCGGCTTGACGCGGACTGGGTGTTCGGGACACGTTGATAGGGTGATCGACGGTCTCAGATGGACTTGGGGTCGGTGGATCGTGCGATGCAGACAGTGGATGCATCTCGAATTGAATACTCGCTTACTCGATCGATTGGCAAGGAGGCCTCGTACAGTGACTTCTTCGTTGCGTCCCTCGGTTTCGCTCAAGCAACTTTTTCCATCCGCCCAATTTGTAGGTGCCGACGACATCGTGTGTCGCGCATGCGACTCGCACCCGGAGTCGCCGATGCAAGAGTGGGTCTTTGCCGCGGGGATCACTCCGTGGACGCAACCCGATTGCGATGTCGTGACCGCGATCAACCATGGTGCCGTTGGGATCCTGACCGAGCAGTTACTCCCCAGCGCGGTTCCGCAATGCATTGTTCCTGATGTTCGCGATGCATATGCCAAGCTGGCGATCGCAGCAGCCGATCAACCATGCGATCGCATCTTGATGATCGGTGTAGTTGGAACACATGGAAAGACTTCCGCAGCGCTCACGATTGCATCGATGATCAAACAAATCGGCAAGTCGGTGGCCTACCACTCTTCGCTCGGGGGAAGCGATGGCAAGCACTCGGGGATGGCATGTGAAGCGGATGCCGATGCAATGGAGCTTGCCGAATGGTTGCGTGCGAGCGTTGAGAATGGTACTCCTGCCGCCGTGGTAGAGCTGACCGATGAAATGCTCCGCTCGCATGCGTGTCAGGGTATGGAATTCGACACGTTGGTCTTCACGAGTCTGCGCAAAAATCAGCGGTGTGATGCGCTGCAGACTCGATGCGTTGAGAACGCGATGGTCGGATTGCTCGATCAGCTCAAGTCGCATGGAGTGGTGGTTTACAACGCGGACGATGCTCGATTGAATCGATGGGTTGCGAGGCATTCACCGGAAGCGATCGCTTATGGTTTGGATGCGGCAGCCGACGTCTCGGGGCGTCGCATGCGATCCGCTCCGGGCGAACAGAGCATCATGGTTCAGGCTGGCAAGTGCATTGCGCCGATCACGAGCAAGCTGCTGGGTGACCACAACGCGCGTCACATGTTGGCAGCTGCAGCGGTCGGCTACAGTTTTGGTCTCGAGTTGTTTGAAACCACGCGCGGCATCGAACGCTTGCAGCGGATACCAGGTCGTATGCAGCGAGTGATGACCGATACCCCTTATCAAATTTATGTCGATGCCGCAGATCAAGCCGATCGTTTGGCGGTCGCGCTCCATTCGCTGGCTCGTCACGGAACTCCGATCACTTGCGTTGCCGAGGTTCCTGACGCAGCGACCCCCGAGCAACTCGCGGCCTATGGTCGCGTGCTTGAGCGAGCGGCTGCCAAGATCATTCTCACACAGAGCCGTCGCTCGGTCCGATTTGGGCAAAAGGCGGTTTGGCAAGTGCTCGATGGTTGTGAATATCCCGCATCGGTTCAAATCGTCCCGAATCGAAAATCGGCGATTGAACTGGCATTGCGACAAGCCAAGGCCGGAGAAGCCGTTCTGTTATGCGGCTGGGGGAATGGCAATTGGACCAACGAACAGGATTCCAAGCCGATGAATGACTATGAGGTAGCGATGGAGCTTGCCTCGCAGGTCGTCCATGCACCGATCGCGGTCGCCGAAGCCGCCAGCCTCCCCGGTCTGAGGATCTACCCCGGCCGCGCGGCATGATGCGGGTATGTCGGCACACGTGGGATAGGCGGCGAACCGACCTTGCAACCATAGTCTTTGCGGCTTGATCTTTCGATGGCTTACCGATCCGAGTAGAATTCGGTTCGGGTATTCGTTTCGCCACGAGGTGAAGTGGATGCCCTCCCACGGGTGTCGTCGCGGGTGTACTTAAGGTTTCTCGTGGTCGACTAGCGAATAGGCAAGAGACCATAATCTCTACCAAAATGATGGTGGAGAGAAAAACGTCGGGACCGTAGCTCAACGGTTAGAGCAGGGGACTCATAATCCCTTGGTC
>CAYXFO010000679.1:0-2147 GCA_964464255.1 uncultured Pirellula sp. | reverse complement strand
TATTGGAGCAGAGGCGTGAGGACAGCCTCGCGGTGCGCAACGCTCTGGTTTTCAGGAATGTACTGGCCATCGTGGTACCGGATTGCCTGCGCTTCCTCATCGGACAGCGGGATATGTTGTGAAACAAGAAATAGGCTTCTTGTGGCGATATCGAGATGGACAAGGTCTTTGTTCACTACATACCGAATGCCGCGATTCCGCACATGCCAATCGCTCGGATTCGGCAGGTAGTAGGGCTTTCCAAATGCGCCCACTTTTCCGATGTCGTGGTACAAACCGACGATCACACAGCTTTCCTCGGAAAGCTCAGGGGCAAGGCTGCCCCGTAGGTTCAGAAGCGTCCGGGCGACATTGGTCGAGTGCTCAACAAGGCCGCCTTCTTTCGCCAGATGGAACCGCGTTGACGCCGGGGCGGTCGCCCAATTCGTCTCGGCGCGCAGCAATGCCTCGAAACAATCCACCTGGTCACGGCGCTGCGTGACAAGAGTGAGCAAGTCCGAATAATCGGATGGTGTTGTATGCGATACGGTGAGTCCGAGAAATCGCTTTGCATCCGCCAGCGTCTTGCTCCAGTTCCCTTCGAAGCGGCAAGCTCGATCATCGATGTAAAGATCGGCAAGCGGCTTGGTTGCGGGCCACTCGCAATCCGAGTTGCCGTTGATTTCATCGAACTCGATGCCCTCCTTGCGCAGGTGTGCTGTGAGTCGGTCGAGGTGCTCCGCAATATTCGGACGCGCTGTGTGGATGATGATTTTGAGTCCGAGAGCACGCAATTCGCGGAGAGCCTCTACCGCACCCGGAATGGTCGGACCGAATTCATCGATGCTGGGAGCAAACGAGGCGATTACGCCATCGAAGTCAACACAGACGGCCTTTGGTTTTTTCGTACTCATTTCCCGAAAAACTCCGTCAAGATGCGATTTAGAGCCAGGCATCGGCTTCCAGTGACGAGGCTTGATCCAAGCTCCTTCCAAGAGATGATCGCCGTTGCATCGGGTGCCTTGTCCCGTCCGCGATGTGGGAAATAGAACTCCAATGCTGGGCCATAGAAGCCCTGAACAACTTTGAAAGTTGCAAATGCACGTCGAGGACCTTGAACCGGATACAATGTCCGTCTATCGCTCTTCCGCTCCTTGCCGTAACACAACCCGTGCATGTCCCAGAGTTTTTTCAAATCGTTTTCCATCTCGGTTGATGCAGGCAATGATGGAAACTCGAATTTGTTATGGTTCTCAGCAATGGCGTCGACGAGTTCCACGAGTTGGTTCTCCTTGGCTGTCCGCCACACATCGAACCATGAAAGTTGTACGACAGCGTCATGCCAGCGCTCCCGAACACCCACCAGAACGGCGGGCCCGAAGGTCATGGGCTTTGTCCAGTCAATGCCTTTTCCGGTCCTTACGGGGGGGTGGTTTAAAGACTCCATCTTTTTGAGGCATTCCGAAATGTCATTTCCCATAAGCCACTCGTCTTGATCATCGCGGGATGGGTCTGTGGTCAGTGCCAAGAAGTAGGGTTCGCACTCGATTAAACGATTAGCCAATTCGATCACCTGCGGGTCCGTGCCGAGTTTCCTCGGAACCGAATCTCCGATGTAAACCTTGGCGGCCAAGCCTTTTGTGTCCTTCTTTGTTTGAAGCTCCTGGTGCAGCGACGCCTTCATATACAATTCGTGCAGTACTCGGCTTGCATTCGTCGTGTAGATGCCCTCGTTCTCGTCGCAGATTTTGGGAGAACTGAGAAAGAACGGGCACAGTTTGGCTTCTACGTAGATGGCGACGCGTCCTCCCTTGGTCCCCCGGATGAAAATCACAACATCTGGATTCCCGAACTCCGACAGCGACGGTTCCACGTAGAGATCGATTTCAAGCGGCCGCCCAAGATTTAAAAGCGGCCCGCTCAGGCGTGTGCCCAGGCTGGTCAAGAAGGCTTTGTCGAGAAATGCGAGTAGCAGCGAATCGTCGTCCTTTGAGGCCATCGCCTGAACCCAAACATTTACCAACCCACGTTCCGAGTAATGATGCACCTTCATCGTGATCTCCTCTCTGATTTAGAATCGAAATAAAGTTGATAGGATTTGAAATTCTCGACAAAGCGATACTCACCCGGCCTTCCGGTTGGCTCGATGGGATATCCCGCCATCTGAA
>CAYXFO010000678.1:0-2159 GCA_964464255.1 uncultured Pirellula sp. | reverse complement strand
ACGCGGACTGTCCCTTGTATTTCCTGGTTTCCCGCAGTGGCACGGAGCCCTTGAAAAGGATCGCGAGGACGTCGATCGGTCGCTCCTGTCCGAACTCGACGATTGCGAATATGTGTACTGGCCTGCATGCATGTCTCGCATGATGCACGGCACTGCCGCAGCGCTGGTGGAGGTGTCGTCGAGGGCTGATGTTCGAGTGCATATGCCGAGCAATGCAGTCGGTTTATGTTGCGGCCAAGCATTCTCTTCGAAGGGATTCATCGCATCGGCGATCGCCAAGCAATCGGAACTGATCGATGCCATGTGGCGGTGGAGCGATCGAGGTCGACGTCCGATTGTGACCGATCTGGGCTCATGCACCGCGTTCATCCGACAAGGACTTAGCGATCTCGACCCCGTGCGGAGAGATCAACTGGCCCGTATCCGCTTGATCGACTCTTCGGTTTATGCCGAGATCTTGCTTCCCAAGTTGAAGATATCGAAGCGCAAGCGCTCGATCGCGATCCATTCGGTTTGCTCGAATCAGAAGTTTGGCTGGGGGGATGCTATGGTCAAGGTCGGCTCAGCGTGTGCGGACGAAATGATTCAACCCCATGAAGGAAAGTGTTGCGGCATGGGGGGCGATCGCGGGTTTGAGCTACCTGAGTTGGTCCAAAGCGCCACGGCGACGGTTGCAGAGAACATGAATGCCGCCTCGTGCGGGGAAGGCTATACCAACGCGAGGTCGTGTGCGATTTCCCTTTCGACTGGCAGTGGCAAGCCGTGGCGGAGCCTGTTGCATTTGCTTCGCGACGTCTCTCAATAACCCCGCATCCAACCGCTACGAAGCAGTGGATACTACGGGTTCAGCCCTTCAGCCGTCGGGATCTTCGAGCAAGAAACGAAGACGTTCTTGAAACCGATCTTGATACCGCGTAATCCATGATTCATCGACCAGTCCGAGCGAGATCATGTCTCGGAGGTGGACTCGGTCTTTGTCCCTAAACGAATTGAGTTTCATGCGGACCAGCGTTTCTAAAGCAATAGCTCGAAAATCACTTGCACGAACCCAGGGTTCGATATCGGGATTCGGTTCTTCCCCTTTTCTTTCCACCTTACCGACCATCATCACATGGATCGCATCGCGGGCTGAAGCGTCTGGATGTTCAACGAACATATCCAAACCGCCGAAATTCCGATGATGAAGCCCTGCAGCAATCATCGCATCGAATAACAAGGGGAAATCGTCGGGGCGGACGAGAATGTCAACATCGCGAGTCGTGCGCAAGGCGGCTTCGTCAACCTGAGCGACCCAGGCGCGTACTGCATGACCGCCGATGACTGCATAGGGAACGCCGGCATCCTCAAGAATGCGAACCGTCTTCCGTAAACGCTCGTTTACCTTTTCCACTGCGCGCTCCATCCTCGCCCATAATTCCTCACCAACAATCGTAAAATTTTCCATACGCCACTCCCTCCAGAAAATGGTACTTCGACAAAGCCGACAAAAGTAGCACGCGTGCTACATCCTTCACGCCTCAGCGGGAGACCACCATCTGGCGACGGTAGTTACAATACGTACGAGCCCGTCGGGCCTTCCAGCCACATGCCCAACGGGCCGACAGTATGACTTCCGGGGCGACGCAGTCCCCCGGATAACGAGCCGCCCCTCCGGCAACACCAAGTCTCTGCTAAAATTCCTCCGATCTAAGGATTCTTACACTCTTCGGTTTGGAGACGCTTATGGCACGCGACACATTATTTTTGTTGAAAATGGATTTCATCGATGGGGGAGGAGCCCCATATTACTGTCCTGATTGCGCTCAGATTACCGGAGTCTTGGACTACTTTCCCAAGTTGCGGTACGAGCACGATATCCGTTACGTCGATTTCGCAAAGCCTAGAAAGGACATTGTCGCGATCCTGTCCGAGCAGCATCAGGGTTGCCCGGTGCTGATCCTGGATCAACCTCCGCCCATGGACGCGTTGGCCTACATGACTGGTAATGTGAACGGAAAGAGCTTTGTCGCAGGAGCCAAAGCGATCGGGAATTACTGGTCGTACAAATACAACATTTCGCGTCCTCACTAGGCAATTTTCCTTCTGGAGCTGTCCATCGTGCTACGAATCTTGCTTGCAATCACAATCTCATTCTTGGGAGCGAGCGCTGTGGAGATTAT
>CAYXFO010000677.1:0-2168 GCA_964464255.1 uncultured Pirellula sp. | reverse complement strand
ATGTTGGCGCTCTGCTTGAGCCGTGAATCCCCCAGGCGTTTCGATTTGGATCGTTGCTCAGACCTCGAATTGGTCGAAGCCCACGATGTCTTAATGCCTTGCCCAATTCGAGTGCTCTTGAACTGCACATGAGCACCGACAAACTGGGGGGGGCAAGCAAAAATCTACTGCCTGGGGATTCTGTTTTGGATCGTCACGGCCGTTTCTCTCGGTAATTTGCGATAGACACTACTTTTGGCTACTGCGTTGCTGTAAATTCACTTGTCAATCGCTTTGTGTTTGATCGAACTGAGAAGGCAACCTGAACTTTTGGATGGCTACCGGCAATCCTGACGTGGATGATGAACTCACTAACTCAACTGGTCCCAACGGCTCTTCTAAAAAAATTGTGGGAAAAGAGGTTCGGTCTAGACAATCTCCGCATCCGTACGCGATTGGTTTTGCTTGTCGTTCTTTTGATCGTTCTGTTTGGACTAGTTGCGATACAAGCGCACCACACGATCATCGCCTACATCGAAAAACGTGAGAAGATCGACTTGCGTGATGAGGCGATGAATGTTCGCGCTAGTTTTGAAAAGCTGCTGAATCGCGCTGAGTCGTTGATTATCGAGAATGCTCGGAAGTGTACCGGAGATGATCCGAGTCAAGCCCGAGAATTGCCCAATAATACCGATGGAATCAAGGTCACACGCAAACACCGCTACGATAGCTTCGAAGAGCTCTTTGACAAATACCGCCAGCGCGACCTATCGCTCGGGCAACACGAAACAGATGAAGCGCCACGCGAGGAATTGCTCCAGAGAATTATCGATGATCATCTGTTTGCTGACGATCAACCTCAACTTCATTCCTATTGGTCGAATCTGTACTGGAAGCCAACACCAACCGATGGTACCGAGGGGAGTCATCAGAAGGTCTGTCTTCAAGTTTTGATACGAGATGATCTTCGAGAAAACGAAACCGACGCAGCCAGTCAGATTCCTGTTGGCAGGAATCCGATATGGTTTTACGAAGTAGATCTAACAGAACCCCTAGCTCACAACATACTGTGGTCAGTCAGATCGTACGGCATCCTGGTCAATCCCGGGTACACGCACTGGACCGCTTCTCATCGGGGTGCAGCGTCAAACGAGCTTGCGTATGTCCCGATACTGAAGGGTTCTCCTTCCAGCACCCGTCCGAATAATCCGTCTCAAGACGAGGTTTTGAACGACGACCAGTCGTCCAAGGAGGAGAAAACCTGCAGTGTTACGATGGGAGCGAAGCTGAGGCAAGCCATCAGCCGCCATGATGAAAAGATCGAAGAGCAGATACGGCTCAAATTACAGGTCGAGGATTTCTCATTCCAGTTTCCACCCGCCGAGGAATTGCCAGAGGGAGGAGATTCCGGCATCTCTCTGCGCGATTTGATTGTGATTAAGTGCGACGACAAGGAAATCCCCGCATCCACTCCCTGGACCTGCAAAAGCAGTTTTATCAGTTCGCTTGTCGCGAACAAGTTGAATGATATATCCGAGGCTTATTCAACCAAGCCAACTTCCCGTCAGCCACTGAGAAAGGTTAGCATCGAAAAGGGGCAGAATCCCAGAATATGGCTTCGAGCTGGATCCCATAAAGAGTTAGAGGAGTTGAAAGCCACCGTTGCCCAGTTCTACGAAAACGCAGTAGCGGGGAGTAAACATGAAGGCAATCAGCAAGAGTCACTGCGATGGGAGAGTGAAACAAGTATGGGAAATCTTGTTCTCAGCATCGCAAGTATTCGTCCTCCTGGCGCCTCGCCCGAATGTCAGCCCATTCTGTATATCGCGCGAGCAGTATCCCTTGAGGAGATTCGAAACTCGGCACAGGAAGGTCTTTCACCACTCATCTACTGGGGAGTCTTTATCTCTGCGCTCGCGCTGGCATTGACCGTGACGCTTGCGTTTCGCATCACGCAGCCACTGCAGCAAATCACCAAAGTAGTCGGACAAATCCAGGAGACGGACATCAACGCGGAAAATTCGGAAACAGAAGATCAGTTCAAAAAATTGCTGACTGAACTTCCGGTTGCCAGGAACGATGAAGTCGGCGCAATCTCGAAGCAATTGGCAAAGACCTTTGAGAGCATCCTGGACAAGAACAAACAGATTCGCTTTCAACTGGAGAGGAGCAACAAATCGGACCTGGAA
>CAYXFO010000676.1:0-2182 GCA_964464255.1 uncultured Pirellula sp. | reverse complement strand
GTCCTGAACCTTGAGATCCAGAGTCGTAGATGACAGTTTTGGTGTCATCGGAGTCCGATGAACCTTCGTAAACCAAATCACCAGAGGAGTCCTTGCTCTCGGAACTGACGCTCAAGTCGACAGTTTCTGAGTTGCTGTCTATCGAATCCTTGGCGAGGATAGGGGTCGACGAAGGGACTGTTGGAAACTCGGAGACCGAGGAGTCTCCCCCTGAGGGCATGTTCTCCGAGGGAACGGTTGGAAACTCGGAGACCGAGGAGTCGGCACTCGAGGGGATGTTCTCAGAGGGAAGCGTAGGAAGGGATGGGGGCTCGATGGTACCGAACTCCTCAGAAGAAAAGTCCGCGGTGCCTCCGATCTCTTCAGAGTCCTTATCGGACTGATCTTCGGGTTGGTGATTGTTGGGAACGTTGGTCATGATCTATCTCCAGAAACTGATCGGGTGTTTTTTCTTGCTATGAATCGTTTTGTTTACAGCCTATTCGAAAATCATTATTCGCCTTGACGAAAGCCGCGGTTTTCGAGGTGATTGGATGGGCCACTAGTCTTCACAACCTCGTGCTTGACTCCAGGCCTGCAATACCGCCTCCCGTCGACGCTTGCGTCTTGCATCGCGAGCGAAATGAACTTCGCCCTCGGGTGCGTTCGCGGAAACGGCTGGGTCCCTAGCAGGTCGACTCGATCGCAAGCTGATCGCTCCGAGCATGACTGCTAAGGATACCGTAGGATTGACTGAGACCACCCGCTCGTCCTCTCGGGGCGATTGCTGATTGGGATCGTAATCGTCAAAGCCCTGGAATTGGGGTGGCAAGTAGAATGCGCCATCCTCGGTTCCGCCGGGTGCTTTTTGGCCGGGATCGACTGCGGGTGGATCGATTTTCTCGTTCTCATCGGAAGCTGGTTCCTCGGAATCGCGAATCGGGAATATTTCGAGAACTTCCCGAACCCCATTGGTATTCACCCTGACGATAGAGTAAACACCTACCTGTGCTTGAGGATCTCGCTTGAGAGCTTCCTTGATGCGATTGATGTCAGCTTGAGTAACCTCGGCGGATGGCTTAGTCGACTTCCCTTCTTCATCCAATGGGAACGAAATCGTCTCGGACTGGTTTGCTCCCTTAATTCTTTCCAGAACCATTGCCTGTTCTGGCAATTCACTGGAGTCCGGTTGTCCGTCGAGATTGTTGTCGTCAAACTCAACGCGATACAACTCAAACACAGCTTGTCGATCAACGACCTTGCCAAACTCGATTGTGGTCGTATCGATTCGAACGATGGGCTCGTCGAACTTTGGAGCTACGGACGTTACCACCGCTCGAATCACCGGCGAGATTGGGTCGGGGGCCGCCGTATTGGCGAGACCCATCGAATCGCGTTTGACATCGATGCGATCGGTTTGGACAGTCAGGTCCTTGATATCTCCGGTTTCTCCAGCCGCTTTTTCGAAGATGAAGAAATCGTTCGCGCGCCGCAAGGCGGCATGGTTGATGAAGGTATTGTCTGGGGAGTTCCTGATGAAATCGGAATCAAATGGTTCGAGTCGGACGAACAGTCCGGTGGTGAGTCCATCCTTCACGGCTGCAGGCAGTATAGCGGTATGTGGATAGACCGTTGCATTGATCTGCGATGTCAATCCAACCGTCCCGACGAATGTTCCATCTGCAACGTTGCCTAATGCATACCGTTTGTCGGCGTATGCAATGAAGCTCTCAAATCCTTTTTCCATCGAAGAGCCAAACTGGATCGCCATCTGCAAGTAGACATGCATCGGGTCGCCATCACCGGTGATTGTATTGGTAACGCTGCTCAATTGCTCGAATGGCAGAATCGTCTTAGTCGTAAAGTAGGTTGGCGGAATGCCTGGATTACCTGCTTGCAACACGGAAGGTGTTTCGGGCAGGAAGTGGAAGAACCTCGCCCTTACGTCGGTGAGGTCCGGAGGTATTGGAGGCGCATCGGCTCGGGTAATGATTTGGTCCGGAACTGCCTGGCTGTTCTGGTACGTTTGCAATTTGCCCGTACCCGTTATCTTAAATGCATCCCCTGCAACGACAATGATCGCACCCTCGGTTCCGTTGGTGCTCTTGGTTTCGACCGGTTTCTCGACGGTGATATCCGATTCGCCAAGGGTCTCGATGTAGATGTTCGGCGAATTGCTAATCCCCGCCGTCACATCCTGTAC
>CAYXFO010000675.1:0-2183 GCA_964464255.1 uncultured Pirellula sp. | reverse complement strand
CTGGCACCCAGAACAATGCGATGCATGCAGCCATGGGTAGGGCTGTCCATCCGATTTGCGGAGCTGGACGAATGGGGAACTGATCGCGTATATCGATCCTTTCCAGCTGATGTTGGGTATCTTGAATCAGCGCCTTACCAACGGCGGAATCTCGATCCTGGGACTCGAGTACCAAAGCACTGGAACATCGTTCGCGCAGAGAGAATCTGCGATCGAGTTCCACGGCTGCCGCCAATCGGGATGGGCTGGTCCACCACGATCGCAGGAGGGACAGCAGGACTGCCGCGATCGCTGCCCCAATCATCCAAACGCGACTCCAAGAGTCGAACGTGTACGGAATAAACCAGAGTTTCGGGACGAGCATGGCGATGAAGCAGACCGTGAAGGCGGCTATCCAAAACCATCCCAAGAGATTGAGCCAGGACTGAAGCCACAGTCGCCGCCAGACCTTTGCGAGTTGTTTGTGCAAGATTTCCATAGCGACGATTATTTTGGCGAGTGCCGAAACGATTGGGAGATTAGATCTTGGTGATGGGTCTCTTGGGAGGCGGAGGCGTTAGCATGCGGGCCTTGTCGTCCTGCGGTAGAGCCGGATTGTTGTTGTTGTTCGGCGGAGTTCGATTGTTTTGACGTGCAGGTGGATTCAAATCGGTCACCGACTCTACCCACTCCCAACCTATTGGATGGTTCAATTCTCGCTGGGCGAGGAACCCCCAAGGAGTTCCGCGATGTTTTTCGGCAACACTTTCCAGAAGGCTCGTTGCAAGCTTGGCCTCTTTTTCCAGTTTGCTGTCGACCGTGACCTTGTTGCTCGGTCTGAGATTCCAAGTGTTGCTATCGGTATTTTCGAAGTTCATTCCCCGTTTCGCTTTTGCGAGCATCGCGTTGTAGGACTCGGCGCGAACTTTGGCCGCTAGGGATGTGCCGTAGGAGAGTTCGTAACTTGCAAGCCATCGTGGCGAGGTTTCCTTGCTGCGGAACTTCTCACCCTCGGCAAGTACCTCACACATCTGCGCCAATTCGGGATACAGTCGCGCTGACTCCAGTTGCGCTTCGGTCAATTCTCGATTGAAAAGGGCTTCATCCCGTTTGATAAATATCATCTTGGGTCGAGCAAGGGTACCGACCCGAGATAGCTGAGCCGCGTTCAGAAGAGTCATTCGAAGTTGGCTTTTCTTGGCTCGGTTCATGTACTCGCTCTCGGTCAAATAATCAGGCCGATAGCGTTCCATGATCTCCGGATCGAAGAAGTAACTCATCTGCGATGCAAATGCTTCGACTTCATGCCGATCGACCCGCGAATTCAAACGCCGGTTCGGATGGATGGTGAAATAGATGCCACCGGTTTCATAGCAGAGCTTCGAGAGCGCGTATGGGCCGAAGCCAGAGTCGATTACCGGTTCCTCCATGTAGTCATCGGCGTAACCTAGTTTGACACGCTCAGGGAATAAAGACTCTGGCCCCTGATCGACCTCCGCCCAATCTTCACCCTGCGCGTACTTGGGGTCGAACTCCACGAACTTGATATAAGCTTTATCTCGGCCAAACGGTGAAGGAACCCCCATAACATAGCAGGGCATCGCATGGAAACGGCAGACATTGATGGTTTCTTCGGCGACCTGCAAGTCATCGCCTCGTTCGTCCGTAACGACGATCAGCATCACGTTCCGTGCTGGAGAACCTGAACCGCGATTTTGTCGGAGATTCTTGTGGCGATCGATCGCGTTGCGAATCGCATGGAAAACCATTTCATCGCCACCCTCGTTGCCGATCGAATCGATGGCCTCACGAATCTCATCCAAGTTATCGGTCGGTTGCTTGGTCAAGAGTTGAACTTCGCTGCCGAAGGACATGACCGATGTCAGCAAAGGAGCGACCTCGGGTTCCCCCTCTCGCTCGTTCTTGATCTTCTGAACAATTCCAAGTTGCTCGTAGATCCGATCGAAGCGATCGCGAATCTCTTTGCGTCGCTTTACCATGGAGATCGAGCTGTCGAAGATCCAAACGACGGCGGTGGGTTGATTCTCGATAGAAGCGAGTATCTCGTAGGTGATTCGGTCAACCGCGCCATCCGTGCCGGTAGTTCCAACCCCAGTGCTGCCCCGCACTGTCTTGGGAGCCTGAGTCAATCCAAGTGCTTGTTGAACGGTTTGAGATACCGCCACATTGCCATCTGGAACCTC
>CAYXFO010000674.1:0-2185 GCA_964464255.1 uncultured Pirellula sp. | reverse complement strand
AGACGAGCGAAACCAAGAGCGCCAACCCGAGAAATAGCAGGCACTTGCTCTCCAAGGACCAGGATCGGAAAAGAGATTTGAGCAACAGCCTCTCCCTGCACACAAATAGCCCCGACGCTTTCGGGTAACAGCAACCATTGTAAGTGATGGAGCCTAGCCTGTAATGGTCTAAGAGAGGATCGGTATCATTGGCCACATTTCAGGAATGCTCGATACAACCCGTCTGGTTCAAGGGTTGGATGAGCTGAAATTCGAGAAGGGATTGCATGAAGTTCATCGCGCGCGTCGAGGGAAAAATCGAGACACGACGAATTGGGGATGAGGAGAGTAGTAACCGTGGCAAAGAAATTCCTACTTGGGGTAGAGCGGATTGTGGTCCTGTCGGCGGCGATCGCCATTCCCTGCATCGGGTTTGGCACCGATCCGGTCGTGCGGCAGTATCTCCGCAACATCGATGAAGACCCTAAAAGCGAAAGAGTTTCGGCGGAGGTAGCGAACAACGAACTGGAGAGTCTCTTCGAGAGTCCGAGCTTCATCCCCCCAAGCGAATTTCGAGGAGCGGAAACTCGACGCTGGCGTGATAACACGGGAGCTTACGAGGTCGAGGCTCGCTTGATCATCATCTATCCCGATAAAGTACGGCTACGAAAAGAGAACGGGCGGACAACGACCGTCGCGATGCGTCGTTTGAGCGATTTCGATCAAGCCTACGTTCGTTGGGTCGCAGATCACATGATCCGATCAGGCGGCGCGTTGGACGCGGCAGATTAGCCTGCCTTCACCCGGTTCTTGTCGATGTATCCGTTTTGCATCGCGAGCCAAACCAAAAGACCCTTTTGCGCGTGTAGCCGGTTGCCAGCTTGCTGGAACACGATGCTCTGATCGGAATCGAGAACATCGTCGGTTACTTCTTGACCGCGACGGGCTGGCAGGCAGTGAAGAACCTTGCAGTGTCTAGGGGCTAGTTTCATCACGGATTCATTGAGTTGGTACTTCAAGAAGGCCTGCTTGCGAATCTCGTTCTCGGTTTCCTGACCCATGCTGGTCCAGACATCGGTGTAGAGGTAATCCGCGCCATCGACCATGGTTTGGATGTCCTCGGATTGAACGAAATCGGTCTTGCCGAACCGACGATCGATCTGTTCTAGATAGGAGGCGTGAACTTGATAGGGTTTGGGGCAAGCTAATCGAAAACGCATGCCGACCATGTGAGTGGCTTTAATCAGCGAGCGTACAACATTGTTCCCATCCCCTAGAAACGTAAGTTGCTTGCCTCGCAGGTCCCCTCCTGAGTTTTCGAGCATCGTGAGGATATCGCCGAGGGCTTGGCATGGGTGCGATTCATCGGTCAACCCATTGATGACCGGGAGTACATCGTGGGCGGCCAACTCGTTGACTGTCTTTTGCGATATGGCGCGGCACACCACAAAGTCGCAATATTCACTCAGAACCCGAACAAAATCAGCGATCGATTCACGCTCCCGCCACCCGGCATCGTTGGTCAGGTAGATCGCGGTTCCGCCGAGTTGCGCCATGCCAGCTTCAAAGCTGACTCGTGTCCTCAAACTCGCTTTTTCGAAGATGAGTGCCAGCGTGCGGTTGCGAAGCAGATCTGGGCGGTCCCCCGATAGCAATCGGGACTTCAACGAAATCGCCAGATGTATGATGGCATGGAAATCATCAGGTGTTAAATCGAACAAGGAGCGAAGATGCTTCATTATCAATCACAGCGCGATGCGGGATGCAGAGGTGTTGCGGCGCTGAATGATCTCCGTTCCTACGCCAGCAGTGGTGTAGATTTCGAGCAACAGCGAATGGCGAAGCTGACCGTCGATAATGTGGACTTTGCCAACTCCGCGATTCAGGGTAGCCAGGCATGCCTCGACTTTCGGAATCATTCCGCCAGAGATCACTCCGGTTCTAATCAATTCTTTCGCTTCTTCGGCGGTCATAGAGTGAATCACGCTGGAAGGGTCATCTTTGTCTCGGCGGACTCCATTGACATCGCTTATGAAGATCAATTTCTCGGCGCCGAGGGCTTCGGCCACGGCCATCGCGGCTGTGTCGGCGTTCACATTGTACTTTTGGCCGTGCTCATCGATACACATCGAGGGGATGACAGGGATCTGTTCGGTGTACGTCAAGCTTTCGATCGTCTGACGATCCACTCGCGTTACCTGACCGA
>CAYXFO010000673.1:0-2188 GCA_964464255.1 uncultured Pirellula sp. | reverse complement strand
GCTTTGGGGGCCGCGGTGGCCGAGGTGATGGTGGCCGAGGTGGCCGAGGAAATGGACCCGGCGGAAATGGACCCGGTGGTGGCGGCTTTGGTGGCGTTGGCCAAGGTGGCGGCGGTCAGGGAGGCGGCGGCCAAGGAGGCGGCGGTCAGGGAGGAGGCGGTGGACAACAGAATATTCAAATGTGGTCGGCGGCCCAGTTCGAGGCACTGAACATCGATCTCACTCAGGGTGCAGGAACGCAAGTCAACGGCGTGTTGGAACTGATCGATGCGCAATTCACTGCCACCGTCAACGGAGAGGAAACGACGTTCCTCTCCCCGCTGAGCAGTTCCCCCATCCAAATGTCCCTATATCTTCCCATGCTTATGGACAAAGTTACGACCGTTGAGGCGCCCGTTCTGCCAGGTCGAATTAATATAAATGAGGCTCCGCGAGAGATACTCGCTGGCCTACCCGGTCTGGATTCGGACACACTCGACAAATTGATCGAGTCCCGGTCGCAATCCTCAGACACAGAAAATCGAAAGTTCGAGACCTGGCCGATGGTGGAAGGGATCCTAACATTGCAACAGATGCGAACCATAGCTCCCCTGCTCACCGGCGGCGGCGATGTCATGCGAGTTCAAAGCATCGGATACTTCGAGCAATCGGCAGGCTACGCACGCATCGAAGCGGTGATCGATGGGGCCATGCCCGTTCCTACCGTAGTCATGTATCGCAAATTGGATCACCTTGGACGCGGCTTCAGTCAATCGACTTTAGGACAGCGTGCCATGGGGTTAGTTACGCCAACATCAACGAGCACTCAGTAACCGCAGTGCTCATAACCGAATACTGATTGAATACGATGTCACGATTCCTTGCTATCGAATGCGACTCCAGCGAAATGCGTCTGGCGATCGGTTCCTCCGGACTTACCGGAGTATCGATTGAGCGAGTTCACAGCGCTCCCGTGAAACTCGGCGAAGGTGAAGAGCCATGGGGTACCGAATCAGCGATCGCTACTCTCAAGACCTTGATGCAAGAGGCGGGCTTCAAATCGGGTGAGGCGATCGTTTGCGTAAGCCGAAACGACATCGAACTTCGCGCGATCACGCTACCCGACGTCGATGCTAACGAACTGCCCGACATGGTTCGCTTCGCGACCCCCCGATACTTTGCCAATGTCACTGAATCCTGGCCGATCGACTTCATCACTATGCCCTCACACCTGGAGGGGAGCGTGGATTGCGTTGTCGGAGCGATCAATCCAGGACTGCTTCAAAAGATTGAGCGAACGATCAGCCAGGCCGGACTATCGATCAAGCATATCTTCCTCCGACCGATGGCCGCAGTGGCAGGGGCACTTGCTCGGCATCCAGAGTGGCTGAGCGAATCGGTCCTCTTTATGGACTTGCTCAATCAAGAAGTCGACGTAGTCATTTCCGAACGTGGCAATGCTGTGTTCATGCGGAATTTCCACGCACCTGGAGAAGGGTCGGATGCTGCGTCCGCGAAATTATTCGCCGCTGAAATCAAGCGAACGCTCCTGTCTGCGGCATCGCAGCGGCCGGGACTGAAAGTGGAACGCATCGTCCTTTGGAGCAAGGATGCCATGGCACCCGTGGCCGAAGCTTTGGGGCGTGCAGTTGAAATGCCCGTTTCGATGGTCAATCCTTTCGCTTGGGCCGAAAAAGCAAATATCGAGATCGCTGCTACCACGGAAACCGTCGGACGTTTCGCACCCGTCCTCGGAGCCTTCTCCTTTCCCCAAAATCGCAACCGTCTGATCGATTTTTCAAATCCTCGAAAACGGATCGAAAAGAAAAAGCCTGTTGCTCGCTACATAGCAGCCGCCAGCATCGGCGTTGCTATCTTGGGTGGCGGTTGGTGGTGGCATCGCAACAGCCACGCCGCTCTCGACAGCGAGATTGCACTCCTTCGCGATGCGATCAAAAACGAGGAAGGAACACTGAAGTCCGCGAACAAGCATCTTGCCGATTGGAAAAAGGTTGAGAACTTCCTGAGCGGTGATGTGCCGTGGCTTGACGAACTAGAGAATCTGTCCACACGTTCAAAGGATGCCAAGGACGCTTATTTCGGACCCACCACCTTCCTCTTGGAACCCAAGTCGAACACCGCTTCGATCTCTGCGAGATACTACGCCAAGGAACAAGATGTCGTCCCCGATGTTCAAGATGCCTATCGG
>CAYXFO010000672.1:0-2195 GCA_964464255.1 uncultured Pirellula sp. | reverse complement strand
GAGAGATGCTTGGTGAAGCCTTCTGCGGCAGCAACGATTTCCGGCGTCAGTTCCCGCAACAGGTCTCCGACCTTGCGGGACACTTCGCGGATTCGTTTGCCGTCCAAGAGACTGACGGGACTGCCTTGGACGGTACGATAGGGTGGTGCCGAATCGATATCGGGAAGCAAAGCACGCCAACTGTCCCATTTGGTGACGACAATGTTCAATGGTCGCTGATGAAACTCATCTTCTCTGAGCCCTGCATGGCGGCGCACGCGTTGAATCGCTTCGAGCAGAATCGTATCTTGCCGTGTCACACTCTCCCTTGCGAGGCGTTCGGATCGGTTCTGCATTTGTGGATCGCCGGTTTTCCCCTCGCAAGCCCTTCGGAATCTGGCATCCTGAGTTGGATCGAACAGAAAAAATAAAGCGCGAGAGAGCGCCAAATGACGCGTTACGGGAGCGGTCGAGGAATCGGAGCCAGGAAGAAAATGCTCTCCAGCGTTGTCATACAAACACATCACCCGAGCGATCTGTTTCGACTTGGCATAATTCGGATGCTTGGCCATCGGCTGCAGCGTGAACAAGAACGGCCGCGGATAACTGACCACATGGGTTCCAAGATTGACTCGGTCATAAAGATCGCCATCGAGCTGCGTCTTGGCGAGGGAGACCAACGAGTCGAGATTAGGATTCAGGAACTGCTGCTCTTCATACTCGTGAAGCCGAGAATTCGCAGCGGTATCGGTATCGGTCATCGCGATACCGAATTTCGACGGAAGGATGTGACGCAATCTCCAGGTCATCGAGGTGAGGAAGTAGCTCTTCCCAGACGCAGGCGCACCGAGGATCGAAAAAAAAGTCGGGGCGATTTGAAAGAGCGGGCGAGCAATTTCCAGATGGCATCTCGGACAAGCCAACCGACTCGTCCGCTGCCCCTCGGGATCAATCGCTTCCCCATCGGCCGTGAAGCGAGACGGCAGAAACCGAATCGTCTGCTGATCCCCCAACCGGGGGTCTCCAAACAAATTCGGATGATCGGTTGCAATCCACAGCGATTCCTCAGGTGCGAATACATGCCAGCAATGCGGGCAAGTAATGCTGCTGCGAACAGTGAAATTCGTGGGGGTCTCAGTCATGGAACGCTCCTTCCGTTCAAGCGAGCGTTCTCAGCAATAACGCCAGCGGCTGAGAGTAAGCCTGCACAGGTGATTCGTTCAAAACGCGATTTCAAAACTGGGCGTGCCCCCAGAAGACCTTCGATTGTAATGATGCTCAAGATAAATCCAATAGGTGATCGACACCTAACGTATTTTGTCGGCAAATCCAGTCAATAGTTATCGAATCTTCCCCCCCCGCCGTACAGCAGTAACTCAAAACGGATGTGTGCGGTCCATGGCACCCCTGTCCCGAACCCCACGATTCTACGGCCGAATCCAAACTAACCTCGGCGCAGTGACTTGTTCATTTTGTCTCGTAAGGAATTCGGCAACGAGACCGGAAAACCGCTGACAAAAAAATGGGGCAAAAATATGGGGAGCGAACGTCAAAGTCTTTTGCCCTCCATTTTTGCCCTGCGGTTTTCGAGCGAGGCTCTTGATCCATCATTTGCGGGTGGAATACAACGAGGTAGTGTTCGATTAGAATGCTCTCAACTCGGCTGGATGGCCGTAAGAATTTTGGCAAATGTCGGCCGCAATACGTATAGGATTCTACGCGATGGTTACTCAGGCGGATTTCGAACGAGTGCAAGAAGAAATCAAGCCGCAAATGATGGTCATGATCATCATCCACCTCGCATTAATGCTCGGAGCCGGTGCGTATGCCGTATTCGTCTTGTGGACGATTCTTGGAAAAGATCAGGCGGCCAATATCCAGCCCTTGAATACGATGTTGGTCCTGATAGTGTTGGTTGCAATGTGCGCCGTCATGTCCTTCGTCATCCCATCGGTCATGTTGGCGAGCCTCCGGCGCAATGTGACTTGGAAGAATGATCCCGCAAATCCACTCCCAGAGAATCAAAGCCAGCAACCCTCGTCGGATACTTACGTCGCCGATACCCCGGCCAAGGCGCTGATGGGGGCTACGATGACGACTCGAATCGTCGGACTGGCGATGCTCGAGGGGCCGATGTTTCTGTGCTCGTTCTTGGCGAGCAAGTATTCTCCATGGTGGCTCGTGGGATCCGCAATTCTCTTCCTGTTGATGGCGAT
>CAYXFO010000671.1:0-2201 GCA_964464255.1 uncultured Pirellula sp. | reverse complement strand
GCAAGTCTTATCGGATGGGCGATCAGCGCGATGCTTCCTCGCTTCGATTCATGGCAGCTTGCGTCATGATGATGCAGCCCAAAGTCATCGAGCCGGTGATCCATGGACAATGGCTTGAGGGGTGGTCTTGGCACGAGGCAGCCGCTCAAGTGAAGCAACCGACACTTGTCTTGCAAGCTGACGAACACGCTGGAGGAATGCTCACGGCCAGCGACACGGAACGCTTATGTGCATTGCTTGCTGACCCTGTTCCCATACTTTTTAGGAGTTCCGGCCACAATCTGCACTGGCTGCGTGCTCAGGACGTTTGCAATTGCGTCCACACTTTCTTAGATTCCTAGGGATCGCAATTGGAATCCAGGAGGGTTTATCCATTGCGTTAGGTGCAACATCCACCCTGTTCAACCGATTTTTCACAAGGCAAACGATCATGAAGACCGCAACGGACACGCTTTGCATTACCAACGGAACATTGATCACCGGTGACGATTCGCCGCCGATCCGAAATGGTTGTCTGATCGCTGAGAAGGGACGCATCACCTATGTAGGCGAAGTCGATGCGGCACCCTCGCTCGCTCATTTATCGCCCGATCAAGTGCTGCGCATCGACGCTCGCGGAGGGACGATCATGCCGGGATTGGTCGAAGCTCATTTTCACGCTACCTATTTTAATGTCGCCGCATTGGAAGATCTCGATATCAAATACCCCGTTGAGTATGTCACACTCCTGGCTGCTGCTAATGCCAAGCTGGCGCTCGAATGCGGCTACACAGCGGCGCGAAGCGGAGGAAGCCTGTTCAATATCGATGTTTGGCTCAAGCAAGCGATCGAAAACGACATCACCCCTGGTCCGCGTCTCGCCGCGAGCGGTCGTGAGATTTGTGGCGTAGGTGGCTTGATGGATTGGAATCCAGATTTCCGAAAGATCGGTATGGAAGGGCTTGTGCTATTGATCAACGGTGCCGACGAAGCCCGGGCCGCAGTGCGCAAACTGGTCAAGGATGGAGTCGAGTGGGTGAAAACGTATCCAACCGGCGATGCCGCATCCCCCGATGTCAACGATCATCATACGCTATGCATGACCTTTGATGAAATGCACGCGGTAGTTGCTACCGCCCATAATCACGGCATGAAAGTAACCGGCCACTGCCGTGCCAACGAAGGGATCAAAAACGCACTTCGTGCTGGGTACGACACCATCGAGCATGGCACGTTTATGGACCAAGAGGCACTCGATTTACTCCTCTCTCGCGATGTACCTGTGGTACCTGCCCTTTACTTTGAACTCATGAGTATCCAGCGAGGTCCTGAGTTTGGATTGCCACCTGCGGTAATCGCCGGACATCAAGAAACGCTTGATGGAGGATGCGAGAGCGCGAGGATGATCTTGAGGGCGGGTGGACGACTCGGGATGGGAGGAGATTACGGATTTGGGTGGAATCCGCATGGCGACTATGCCAAGGAACTATCTTTCTTTGTGAATTACGTAGGCTTCTCACCCATGGAAACGATCGGATGCGCGACCAGAACTGGAGCGGAAATCATGGGCAGATCCGATGAGTTCGGCACCCTGCAAGTCGGGAAACTCGCCGACGTTCTCGTCGTCGACGCAGATGTCGTCGGGGACATTAGCATTTTGGAACACCGCGACCGTTTCATCGCCGTGCTGCAGGGGGGCCTAATCAAAGCCGGACAATTGGCCCAATCACCCGCATCGGAACACGTCCGGTCCTCCGGTCGCTGACCAACGGATTCATGGCCGGGAATAAGATTAGGCCTTATTGCTAGCATTTCCTGCCTTAACAGTAGCGAGCAATGCGTGTCCTAGCTCTCTCCCAACGCGGCTTCCGCGTAGCCCTGAGTCCATCTGGAATCCCCAAGTAAGGTCTAGTCAGGCAGGAGAGCGGATCAGTTGATTGCAGGCACACTTTCTCATCAAACCCTGTGATTTCGCACACTACCTTGCGAACTTACACCAGTTGCAAGCAACCAATGCAAGCCTCTTCTCCGGATGCTAGAATCGAGGCTCGAAAGAACCTTCACTATCTGTCTCGGACTTTTGCGCTATGTCCCAGCAACCCGGTAACGACGACCCTACGATTCTGCCTGCGAATCCCCCAGTTGCGAACTCGGGCCTCGACGAGCCAACCCTACAGCCAACCGATCCGTTTCCGGTCGAGCCAACCGCAGCCTATCAGGAC
>CAYXFO010000670.1:1135-2205 GCA_964464255.1 uncultured Pirellula sp. | reverse complement strand
GTACACAATACCTCCCGACGTCCAGTGGAGAGTTCCTATTCGATGGCTTGTTCACTTCCATAACCAAACCCATGCGGGATTCGTTGGAGGATCGCGCGAGTGATTGTGATTATCAGACACGAATTGGTGTCGCGGCTGGTGATCTCTACCCTGGAGTTCCTTGCTCCGATATTCGCGTGCACGAATTCGGTTCGGTCCGCGATCGAGCTCGCTTACCGAGCGACCTCAGTTTTTTCAATCAACCAGGACAGAATGAAACACCATCCAGTGCGGCAAACCGGCTTGTTCATCTATCCGAGGTCCTGCTCGATTTAGACGATGCTGAATCGGCTCTCGAGGTCCTCGAAGAGATGGATATCGAGAGCTTGAAATCGTCCGGTGCATCTTCGGATCAGAGAATCCAGAATACATGGAAACGGGCCAAGGGGATGGCGTTGGCCAAGCTTTCGCGTACCGAGGAATTTCGCCGTTGGATCGCCGATGAGATTGAGCCCAGCGATCTTGAGGATTACGAAAAGCGATTGTTGCAATTGCGTCTCGCCCTTCTCGATCAAAACCGCGAACAGACAGTTCGTGCCCTCTCCGAGATGGAATCGGCGACCGCGGAGAATTCCGACTCGGTCGCGGCAACGAACAAGGGACGAGAAGCGATGCTTCGCGGCTGGGCGCTCGTAGCCTCGCAACCGTGGGGGCGAGAAGTCCTTCCCGGTTTGATGGAGCGATTTTGTTCTCGAGCGCAGCAATGGTCGGCGAATCACCCTGATCTTTTCGCATGCACGTTCAGCGCCGATTTCGATGGCCTACAGGCCGATGCCACTTGGAAATCATGGTGCTTCAAGAATCGCTTGACGGCGCGTGTATCGAGTACTTGCTGGATGCGGCGAGGAGTCGATACCGAGGTCGATTATGGTGTGCGTGAATCCGATTTTCGGCAAGGAGCAATGGTTCGCTTGCAACAAGGCTTCATGCCTACGGCGATGGAATCGATCTCCGATGGCGATGGCAATAAACTGACTTGGTGCTTGTGGGAAAAACCAGAGGTTCCGTTGACGGATCGAGCTTATCGGGCA
>CAYXFO010000670.1:0-1125 GCA_964464255.1 uncultured Pirellula sp. | reverse complement strand
ATCAAATGCAGTACGGTCTCCAGGATCGCTGGGGCCGGAGTGTGCGGACGGCTTTGATTGACGGCGCCGCGAGAGTCCTCGAACCCAGGATGCTAGTTCAATGGTTCAATGAATCGGCCCCGAGCATGCAAGTCGCATACTTGGAAATACTCGGTGGTATCCCATGGAGTGCAATGGACCCATTAAGTCAGCGCATCCTGCAAGAGTCGACGATCAAACTGGCTGAGGATGCAGTCGACGTGCGTCTCGCGAATACCGCTCGGTGGTGCGGCACCATGTGGCAGTTACCCATTCCGGAATTCCCTATTAACCAGAAGCCCGATCCTTCGCGAAACTGGTTCACCAATCGCCTCGGCCAACAATTTGCTGTGATCGATATTCCCGAACGAGTTGTCTGTGGCAAGGGAAAATATCGTATATGGAAACAAGTTGATCGCAGAATCGCGATCGCTACGACCGAGACCACTGGTTCCGTGTTCGAAGAGTTTCTAAATGATTCGAAGACGAGAGCCTGGATCAATGCGGATACGGGTAAGCGTTTTGTGAGGGCGGAGCGGCCCGATGATCCGCAAGGGAAGGTTTCATGGAACCTGGCGGTTCGGTTCTGCCAATGGCTCAATGAACAGGAAGATGTCCCGGAGGACCAGTGGTGTTACCTCAATGTTTGGGAGGCCTCTTCGAATGCCTTTCGGTTCGCTCCCAACTACGTGGAGCGGACCGGTTATCGTTTGCCGACCTACGCGGAGTGGAAGCAGGTCTGTTCCGGTGGTACGGATGAAACTTGGCATTTCGGTAGCGATGCTTCGATGGTCCCTCTCTATGAGTGGACGATGCCACATTCCGGCAACCGTCGCCAAGGCATCGCACGGAAACGCCCTAACGCTTTGGGAGTATTCGACATCGGGGGAAGTTTAGCCGAATGGTGCGACGACCTCGCCCCTAGTATGAGGCGCGACCGATGGCGACCTTTCATTCTCGACGATGGAAATCTTGCGAAAGTCGTTGGCCGTGAGGACAACTTTACTTCAGCTGGCGGTCGTTTCAAATTCACCGCAGATTCGGCGATAACGGATTCTTTCGTATTTAATGGTCCAGACCAACCGACCGTTTCAACAGGGTTTCGAG
>CAYXFO010000669.1:0-2205 GCA_964464255.1 uncultured Pirellula sp. | reverse complement strand
GAAGGCTTTGCCGCGAACTACAAGATGCTCGAGAATCGCATGGGAACCATTCACATCCATGATCTGCGACCAGGCAAAGTCGACTACCCATGGGAGGATCTGTTCGAACGATTGCGGCGGTGCACAGCCAGCGGCTTCACTGGTTGGTGCTTGCTCGAAGACGGGAACGTCCCCTCCGATATCGTGACCGCGATGAAGGAAAACCGAGCGATCTTCGAGCGGTTGAAAGAATAGGAAATTTGTCCGGAACCAAAAAACGCGGCTGAAGCCATGGAGGCTGATGGATTCAGGACGGGCTCTTGATCAGCAGACGCTGTTTGCCTTGAGCATCGACCGAATACGGTACCCATGCTAACGCGAGAAGCTTGATCTTCGTGTCCGATTTGCGAATCGGGATTTCCGATTCCTCGAGCTTGAGATTCTCGATCGAGTACTGGCTTTCGATCGCATCGAGTTCCTGTTGGCATTCTCGCTCCATGGCGTTCTTTTGCAAGACGAGATTCTCAAGTGTTTCCTGAGCTCGCGATACATCGTTGCTCTGGCCCGATCCGGTCAAGTCGCGGACGGCACTGGATGGCATGGATCGCCGTCGTCCACCGAGGAGTGATCCGAGAATCGAAGTTCCAAGATTGACCAAGCCATCGAGCCGCTTGGCTTTCGCTTCTTCGATGGAACGATCCAACCGCTGTTGAGCTGCGGCCACCTTCATTTCAAATGTGTTGATCCGCTCCTCGTACTTGGCCCGGACCTTGTCCATCGCTTCATCGCGAGCTTCGCGTGCGAATTCGCCGAGTTCCAATCTTGCCGAGAATTCATCGAGACCGGGTGTGGCGTTTCGTTTGATTGCCTTACACGCGTAGAGATTCATTTTCTCGTGACGGAAGAGAAACTCCGATAGTTCCTTGTCCCAGCCTTTATAATTCTTTGCCAGTAGAAGCTCGGCGGGTAGTTCTGCGAAAGCGAACCCATCCACGGGTTGCTTGGTGATTTGCACATCGTCGGGATTGATCCGCATCGCCTGATCCCAAACATGCTCGGGCACCGATTGATCGATCGGAGCGAGGAGCCAATAGTCTTTCCAAATATCGATATTGCCGGTGGCTCGGACGAAGTGGACGCTCGCGGAACCGAGCAGGGCAGGAACGAGGAGAGCGCGGTTGCCGGATGAGACTGCGCAGTCGGGTTCGATGAACCGTTCCTCAATCCCTGCAGAGACGATTGGTCGACCGCCGGTGGATGCCGCAATCGGTGTGTCTACTTTTGATCCACCCTCGGACGCTCCGGTTTTTGCGGCCGAGTTGTCAGTGCGCAATACAGCCCGTCGCGCATCGGCCATGAGTCTCGAGATTTCCTCGCGAGACAGGGGGCCGCGCAAATAGGAAAGAGCAAATCGCGTTTGGAAGATCGTCGGTGCGGAGTCGTTCACATTGTTCATCAGGAAGACGCGGTTCCCAACGGCCGAGAGCATTCGGTCCATGGCCGCTCGATCGAAGGCCGCACCGCGCTGAAGCGAGGCTCCTTGCAAACCTTCGAGTACCCGATCTTTGTCCCGTTGGGTTTGCAGTCGACCCAGGAACCATGTCCCCATATTCGAAAGCCCCTTGTAATCCAAATCGACGGGGTTCTGAGTCGCGAGAACGACTCCGAGTCCAAATGCGCGTGCTTGTTTGAGCAACGTCATCATCGGACCTTTGCTCGGTGGTTTGGAATTGGGGGGAAAATACCCGTAGATCTCGTCCATGTACAAGATGGCGCGCAGGGCACTGGTTCCGCGCTGGGTACGCATCCACGAAACCACTTCGTTGAGAAGAATCGTCACGAAGAACATCCGCTCTGAATCGTTGAGATGCGCGATCGATAGGATGGAGATCTTGGCCTTCCCTTGCTTGTCGTAGAGGAGATCCTGAATCTGCAGCGATTGACCTTGGAGCCAGCCTGCGAACGATGGGGACGCGAGGAGATTGTTGAGGGTCATCGACAGCTTGATCCGATCCGCTTTCGGGTAGAAAGACTCAACATCCAGGACACCGATCTTTTGGATCGGAGGAGCTTGGATGCTGCGAATCAGATCTTCCATCGACAGATCGCGACCGTCCTGCCAACTCTTGGCGAGTATGTTGGAAAGAAGAATATGCTCGCGACTGGTCCGCGGGTCGGCATCGCGCCCGAGCAACCCGGCCGCCTCGGCGGCGCGCTGGAAGGTCC
>CAYXFO010000668.1:0-2210 GCA_964464255.1 uncultured Pirellula sp. | reverse complement strand
CCCCGGAAACCATCTGCGCGAAATCTCTCTAGAATCCCTGGAAGGGTCGGATGCTCAAGGTACCTGGATCGCAGCGGCCATCGAAATCGACAAAGTCGACAGTGGGGTTTTGCTGATCGATTATCTTCCTACCGCCACTCCTGCTCTGATCGATAGCGGCCGTCTGCTGTTGGATCCGTTTTGCGAGATCTTACGCATGCGTCTGGGGGCAACTCGGCCGGAATTGGATCGACAGTGGAGTCGGCGGATGGAGGCCTGCATTCGCAACCTTGCCCACGCCTCGTCGCAACAACATCTTCGACAAGTGCTGGTCGATCAGATGGTCTTGGTCCTGGGAGGGGATAGAGCCTCCATGGTGGTACGGGATTCCGGGAGTAACCAAGCCTTCCAATTGGTTAGTTCGAGTGGCGCTTCCCTCGTCGATCGGATGAGTCCTACCGTCAAACGGTTGGAGCAATTGGCTGAAATGTCTTTTGGTAAGGGGGCTCCGATTCAGTGGAGCGATCGCTCACCGATCCACCAAACAGAACTCCCATCGGGGTCTCAAAATGTTGGTGAGCCCAGTCGCGACAGTTTCGGCATTTTCGCTAACGGCATTGTCTTGGCATGGGATCGCCTTCAGGGGGGAGTTCCTGTCTCTTGGTTGATCCTGGAATGGTCGGATCCCACAGCCATGGAGCAATCGCTCCCGTTTTTATCCTCTTGGTGCAATACCATTCATAGTGTCTGGTTGCAGCAGGATCGTTGGGTGAGACTTCCGAGCAGGATCCAGAGTCGGTTGACGCGGCGATCGGCATCGATGGGGGCGATTGGTAGTAGATGGGTGCGAAGACTCGTTTGGATGGCGTTAGCTATCGGACTGCTTTGGGGCATGTTTGTTCCATTTCCGATGACTATCGAATCCAAGGCGATCCTGGAGCCGACATCTCGCCGGATAATACATGCGTCTGCGGATGGCTACCTAGAGGAACTTCTGGTTGATGATGGGGATCAAGTGGTTGCCCAGCAGGCGATCGCTCGCCTCCGATCTCCCAATCTGGATTTGCAGATCGAGGAAGCCACGGGGCGCCTTCGCGCGATCGCTGAGAAACGCAATGGACTCAAGATCGCTATCAACCAACTCTCTCCTAATGCCCCAGATGCTCTTGCAAACCAAACGAGATTGTCGACCGAATTGCTGATGTTGGATTCGAACGAGACGCATGTTCGTGAAATGTTGTCATTTTACCAAGCTGAGGAATCTCGATTGGTTCTTCGCTCACCGATCGACGGGGTCGTGGTAGCGAAACAACTGCGGCAGGAATTAGAAAACCGACCTATACGAAGAGGGGATCCTATACTTCAGGTGGTGGATTTGTCCGGGGACTGGCAATTGAGGGTCCAAGTTGCGGACCGGGACTCGGATTATGTTGGTCGGTACTATGGTGGTCGCAATGCACCACCGCTTGAGAAAGAGGTTCAGTACACCTTCGACAGCCTGCCGAGCGAGCAATTCATGGCTGAAGTGTTCGAAATTTCCCGCGTGATAGAGAACCGCGATGGGGCTGGAGGTTTTCAAGAGGTTTTGGTTCGTGTGCAGCGCGCCGACGCATCCAAAGCCTACATGGGAGCAACGGCTCGCGTTCGATTCTCTTGTGGCCGCGAGCCCTTCGGTTATGTCTGGAGTCGTCCGTTGATCGAGTTCCTTCAAAAGAGGTTTCGGATCTTTAGTTGGCCACCATCGGATACCAAGTGAGTTTCATGATCCATTCCATTTCATCCATCTCGATTCGCCGTTGGTTCCATGTTGGCCTTCCCGCGTTACTTGCCGTAGGGGGCACGTTTCTTTCCGATTCAATTCCTGATGCAAGCGGCGCTGGTCAGGATTCCCCAAATCAATCTTCGGAATCATCGCAAGAGCGGCCGACCTCAAATGTTGTCGTTGAGGCAGCCATTCTGAAGACGATTGAATCGACCGCCGTTGCGTCCCAGGTCACAGGCGTCATGCAGAATCTAAATATCAAAGAGGGCTCTCGCGTCCGTCAGGGTGAGGAGATAGCTCGCATTCGCGATGTGACAGTGCGGTTGCAACTGCAACGGGCTGAAACGGCGGTAGAGGTGGCCAAGCGCAAACAGGATAGTGATATCGATCAGCAAATCGCGCAGAAGAACCAAGCGGTCGCCACCAACGAGTACCAGCGAGCTTTGGATGCGAATTCACGCGTCGATAA
>CAYXFO010000667.1:0-2211 GCA_964464255.1 uncultured Pirellula sp. | reverse complement strand
GGGGACTGGCGATGGCGTGGTTCCATTGACGAACTCCTCGAAATCGATCGATTTGGATGCCGTCGCGGTGATCCCCCACGGTTTGCGTCCTTTCGATGCCAACGACGCGGATTTCTTTCGTTATCTCGTTCCTGGGCCTCGGAATCGAGAGGGTGTACCGGAAGCAATTCGCTTCTGGACCAGTAGCATCATGAGCCGTAAATCGGACCAAGCGTTTCAGGTCGGCGTGTTGATGGGCCCCAGTGGCAGCGGCAAGTCGTCATTGATTCGCGCAGGTGTTCTTCCTCGCATCGAGCGGCAGGTGGACGTTGTTTATATCGAGGCCAAGCCGGATTTGCTTGAAGAGGCGTTGTCGCGGGGAATTCGCCGTGTCTCCGACGATCCGATCGCTGATGAGCCAGACCCCGCCTGCATGCTATCTCGCGTTCGGGAATCAGGTGGATCAAAGACCAAGAAGAAACTATTGATCGTGATCGATCAGTTCGAGCAATGGTTGAATCACCATCGCCCCGGAGATCACTCCTCGCTCCGCGAAATGCTTCGGCAATGCGACGGTGTGCATGTTCAAGCGTTGCTGATCGTGCGCGATGACTTTGTTCTCGGTCTCTCGAGCTTTATGGATGAGCTTGAGGTGTCGATGCAGCAAAACAGAAACTTTGCTACGGTCGAAGCCTTTGGACCGGCCCATGCCAAGCAAGTCTTGGCTGCCTTCGGTCGTGCTTATGGCGCAGTCGCAGATCCCATCACGCCAACGCAACTCGCCTTTATCGACGATGCCATCGATGGCTTGCAGTCGCAGGGGCTGATCAATCCCGTGCAGTTGGCTCTTCTTTCGGAGATGACGAAAGGGAAACCCTGGTCACCTGCAACGCTTCGTGAACTGGGGGGGATTCGAGGATTGGGAATCGCCTTTCTGGACGAAAAGCTGGTTGGCGGTTCCGCACATCCGGTGCTGCGAACTCACCCCGAGTCGGTTCGCTTGCTGCTCGCAGAGTTGCTCCCACCGGATAATACAGTGATCAAACCGCCAGCGATTCAGGAAAGCCAACTGGTTCAGATTCTGCAAACTGCAATCCCTGCGGAAACGGTTCGCAAAATCCTGCATTTGCTCGATACGGAACTCCGTTTGATCACCCCGACTAGCGGTTCGACGACGAGTCGTAATTCCTCGACAGGCTCTTCGGTTGGGGATCCCGCTTACCAACTCGCTCACGATTATTTGGTTCCCACCACGCGGGAATGGCTAGCCCTGCATCAATCGGAAACGCGCGCTGGTCGCGTACGCGAACAACTGCGGGAACTCGCAAACGCTTGGTATGCCAAGCCTTCCAACAAGCGTCTCCCTACCTCATGGGAATGGTTGTCGATCCGCTGGTTTACCTCGGCCGCTCATTGGACCGAACCAGAACGCCAAATGATGCGTCGAAGCGACCGCATGATCGCTCGCAATACGCTGGCTTTTGTTCTGGCATCCAGTTTGATTCTGCTGGTAGCTCTTTGGGCAGTGGGTTCAAGTTACACGGCGTCTCTTGCTCAGCGATTGAGGCAAGCCGATTCCAGCCAAGTGGTCGATGTGCTCAATGAACTAGATCGATTTCGATCCTCTTCGTTGCGTTTTTTCGCCAGTGAGCCTGCATGGAGTCCAACCGCGGAGGATGAATCTTCCGATCGGGCGAAATTGCAATTGGCACTCGCTCGCGTCGAAGATTCGCCCCAACAGGCTGAGTATGTTCTCGATCATTTGCATGAATTCGATAGCCGACACCTCGGACCGATTCTTCGCTATTTATCGCGGAAATCGATCGGCGATGAGCGAGACTTGGTCGAATCGGTTCAGCGTGCGATTGTGAGTGGGCAACCGCAGGCGCTACCTCTTTCTGCCCTGCTCGCACTGCGTGCGCCAGAAAACGAAGTCTGGGGAGAGATCGCACCGAGCATCGATACGCTCCTGTTGAATAAGCCAGTTACTGAGTTCGATTACTGGTCCGAGTTATTCGTGCCGGTTGCCAGCCAATTGGTCCCTAGCCTCTTGGAAGAGGGAAAGCGATATCGTCGCGATAACGATCCGATGGCAGAGACTTGTCGATTGATGATCCAGCGATTTGCGTCCGATGATCCAGTCGCCTTGGCCGACGCGATGACATGGTCAGGGGTAGAAGGAGTGAAGGGATTGGTAGGTAACGCAACCTCCAAAGAGTCGCAGGATAAACT
>CAYXFO010000666.1:0-2212 GCA_964464255.1 uncultured Pirellula sp. | reverse complement strand
ATAATCTGGCGTGAATCAGGTGCCGATCGATTAGCGGAGTGTTGTCTTCTCTGAGTAGACGACCTGCCCCTCATCAGGTGTGATCATCGATAGGGCGGGTCGCCCCGGTGTTGAAGAGGCATGCACCCAGCCTTGCGCAACCATCGACTCGAGGCACTGCAAAGCGTTCGCAAGCACCGTGAAGCGGTCCTGCGGAGTGATCTTGCTCGACTGAATGTGTTGTTGTATCGATCCGATCACTCGATCGATGTAACGGTTGGATTCGAGAGCGTTGTAGATCAGGGCATACGCACCGGTCAAAGGGAGACGATATCCTTTCCTTACGAGTACGGGCACTTGATCGATACGCCCCGCGCACGGGTAGGCCATCGACTCGCGTAAAGCGTGGTCAGCAGCCAAGTCGAATGTATTCATACCATGAATTAGATATGCGACTTCGGAGGAATCGGTATGCGCAAATCGTTTCTGTACCGACTTGATCCCGGAAAGTCCCAGACCCCCAATTGCGAATTGCCCGGGAATGTCCTCGACTCCTCCGTGACTAAGCCAACGAAAAGCTTCCTGGGGATGGAACTGCAAGCCCGACTGCGCCGCGATCGCGGCGCAGTTGTCCAATATGTCCGAGAAAAGTCCGTTGGCGGAATACCAGTACTCCGCGAATTTGATGTGCTGACGGATGCGCCTGGTCTGGATCTGATGATATTGGTCGAGCAACCAGTGACGTTCTTTTTGATTTCGGACCAATTCCAAAATAGTGAAGGCTAGGTGCTGAGCACCCGTTTGGGTGAGGGTCAGACCTGCAGCTAGGATAGGATCCGCAAAGCCAAGGCTCTCGCCGACGAGGAACCAATTCTCTCCAAACGATTGCTCGGCAACATAGGACCAGTCGGAGGTTCCAGCGAGCTTCCCCGTGGGCTGAGCGGACCGCAGCAATTGAGAAACCGTGGGGGCTTCGCGAATCGCGCAACCGTAGATGTCCTCGGCGGATTGTCCCGTTCGTTTATAGTATTCCGCATTGCAAACGAGTCCAACGCTGGTGCGATTCTCGGAGAGCGCGATATACCAAACCCATCCATAAGGAACGCTTCGGATGATCACTCGAATGGTTTTGTTTTCAAGCAGTTGGGTATTGAGTCCCGGAGCGGACCAATAATCCCAAAAGGCGATGTTTCTGAGCAAGCTCGGCGCGTCGACTTGGATCCCGAGTTGTCTTCGCAAAACCGCGGCGTTGCCAGTAGCATCCACATAGTACTTTGCGTCGAGCATCGATCCATCGTTGAGCCGTATCGTTGCGATCGGTTTTCCGGGTTGCGAGTCATCGAATTCGACGCCGACTACGCTTGCGGGCTGAATCACCCTGACTCCCAAGCTCTCGGCGTGTTCTAGCAGAATCTTGTCGTACTTGGATCGATCGACTTGAAACGCCACCCGCTGTCGCCAGCCTTCGTACTTGCCTGGCCGGTCGAGCGAACCGACTTCCGAAACAGGTATGAATCCAAAAATCCATGGGTCGGAGGTTTTTCCCCACGTATAGCTTGCGCCAAGCTTGATTGGAAACCCAGCAGCCTCGACTTTTCCCCAAGCACCCATTTCGTGGAGAATCTTTGACACCGCTGGCAATTGGCTTTCCCCTACGTGGTCTCTGGGAAATGGCTCTTTCTCGATCACAACCACGTCCAATTCCGGCATGTGAAGTTTGAGAAATGCGGCCACTGTTGTGCCGCCAGGGCCTCCTCCGATAATCGCAACATCGCATTTGGGCATGATGGGTACAATCGCCGTTGAAATACAAAAGTTCTTCCACGGATAGCAAATTTACTCGGTTGAAAAACGATAGCGGTTTTAAAGTGCAAAAGCTTGAAAAAAACGGAGAAATCTTGGTTGTTGGCGATTTAGGGCAATCCTTGAATCAACGCAATTCGCTTCCCGCCTGGATCCATGCACTCGCTTGGGGAGGACTGATCGTGCTGATTTTGTCACTGGCGTGGATCAGTGAGCGATACCAAGATCAGAATGTCTGGCAAAACTGGACCGAAAGCCAAGAGTTTCGCAAGCCGAGCTATACCGAGGCGATTCATGCGGCGGATTTGTTCAGGACACAAGCCAACACATGGTCGAACTTAGCTTATGTGCTCGTTGGCTTCTACTGCATCGCGCTAGGAATGCACGATCGCGCCTATGCTTCGACAACCGGGCGCAATTATGTTCTCGA
>CAYXFO010000665.1:0-2223 GCA_964464255.1 uncultured Pirellula sp. | reverse complement strand
CACCCAGAGTATAGATCAGGAACTGCACGCAGTCCGTCCATAACACCGCCTGCATGCCACCCATGTAGGTATATATTACCGTGATAATTCCCATCGTTAGAATGGACACCGGCATGCTCCACTGCGTGAACTGTTGCAGGAGAAGTGCGGTCAAAAAGAGTCGCAGTCCATCAGCGATCGTTCTCGTCAGAATAAACAGACACGAAGCTGAACGTTGCACTCGAGCATCGAATTTTTTTCTCAAGACTTCATAGGCACTAATATATTGCCCTTGAAAGTAACCTGGTAGCAAGACAATAGCGATCAGGACTCGCCCAACCAAATATCCAAGAGCTAATTGAAGAAACGTCAGATTGCCACCTGCTGGATTAAAGGCTAATCCCGGTACGCTAAGGAAGGTGACGGTGCTGGTTTCTGTCGCCACGATCGAGATCAGCACGAGCAGCCAGGAGACTTCGCGGTCACCGACAAAGTAGGTGTGGATATCCTTTTGTCCCTTGCGGAACATCGCGCCTACGAGAGTGCTGGCTGCCAAGTAGAGGATGATGACGACGAGATCCACCAATTGCAGCGAGTAAGAAAAACCCAGGTTCTCCAATGCTTCACTCCGAGTAGATGAGATAGGGTCTTCGTGTTGCTAGGAAATCGTTTTCCTCAGCATCCCACTGCTGGACGATATCCAACCATGGTATCTGCCTTTCGATAGCTTGTCTCTCTCGATCTCGGCCAAAGAGAAGATCGATGGCCAATCGGTCACTCACGAATTCGTAGGTTTCCGCACGCCAAGCAAAACGGGACAGATTCTGATTTCGCAATTCCTGAAGAATAGCCAAGCCTGACCGAACAGGCCGGAACAACTCGCGGTCCGTTACATGCAACTGCACACCACCACATAGTTGCCCCTGCCATTTTTGAAACGTCGGCCTGAAGTTTACGGGACGGAATTGAACGCCCGGCAAGCCGAGTTCATTGAGGGCTTTTTCCGTTCGATCGGCATCCAACCAAGGTGCTCCGACGATTTCAAAAGGTCTCGTGGTTCCCCGCCCTTCAGAGAGGTTCGTCCCCTCGAAAAGGCACTGCCCTGGATAAACGATCGCTGTATCGAGCGAAGGCATGTTGGGGCTGGGCATGATCCAGGGGAGGGTGGTCTGATCATTCCACAGATTGCGGCGATACCCTTCGCAAGGAATGATGTGCAAATCGCCCTGTAGATCGAGAATTCCTTGGTAAAGCTGAGCAAGTTCGGCGATAGTCATTCCGTGTCGTGTAGGGATAGGGTGAACGCCAACAAAGCTTTCCCATCCCTGCTGCAGCATCGGTCCTTCGACGATCTGGCATCCGAGAGGATTCGGGCGATCGAGAACGAGTACAGGAAGGTTCTGTGCAAACGCTACTTGCATGCAATACAGCATAGTCGCCTGAAATGTGTAGTACCTACTTCCAATATCTACGAGATCGACCACCAGGATATCGATCTTCCGTATGTCAGACGGATCGGGGAAAAGAGATGATGCGTCGTTTCCATAGAGACTGATCAACTCCGGCAGGATTAGCGGATTATCAACGGAAACAGGCTCAAGGTCCTGAGCATGAGCATGAAAACCATGTTCCGGTGCGAAAACCAGTTTCAGATCATCCCCCAAGGCTTGACGGAATAGCGAAAGAGTAGGGCGCAGGAGCGAGTCGCAGGCGGGAGCATGAGTAAGCAGACCCACTCGCTTGCCTTTCAGTGAACTGAAATGCGAAGCTGCCAACAGGTCGATGCCGGTCCGAACATTGGTTTTGATCATCTGCACATCATCCGAAGATTGGCGTTGCTAGACAAGTACGCTCAGCCTCGCATAACGTGAATACACTCACTTGCCAGAAGCTTGCGCACTTCGATTGAGCGGATAGACTAGCCGTTTTCCAATAGACACTGTACCGCTACCCGATTTAGTTCGCCAGCGTCACGGGCTCCGAGCTTGCGTTTGATGTTCTCTCGGTGCGTGTCAATCGTGTGGCGACTGAGATGCAACTGATTCGCGATCGCTCCGCTGGTCATCCCCTGGCCGATCATTCGGAACACCTCCAGTTCACGATTGGAAAGTAATTCCGTTGGTTCCTTCCCTTGGCCCCGGATGATGCGACAAGAAATATCGGATCATCATTCCACGGGAAGAGGAAGCCCACGCGGATCGAGTTCCACCGCGATCGTCTCCCACTCGATGGGTCCCTCGGGTG
>CAYXFO010000664.1:0-2226 GCA_964464255.1 uncultured Pirellula sp. | reverse complement strand
AAGAGACCATGTGTAGCAATAGCAACAACATCCGTCGCACCAGCATCTCGATACGATTTTGCCGCTTGGATCAACGAACCACCTGTCCGAATCATATCGTCATAAATGATGACCTGTTTGTTCTCAACCTGAGCGCTCACTCCGGTGATTTGTGTTTGCTCCCCATTAATGCGACGCTTGTAAACAAATGCTGGTTCGACGCCTAAATCGCTTGCCAGGGATTCGACCCACTTTGCTCGGCCTGCATCAGTGCTCGCAAGGACGAAATCACCGCTTCCGACCTCTTTCGCTGCCTGCATGATCAATTTCTTCGCATACAAGTGCACCGGGCGCACATGGCCATCGAAGTAGTAAGGGATCCCTTCCGAATGAAGATCCAACAAGACGATCCGATTACCGCCACCCGCTTCCGGTATGGACGAGAGCAAATTGGCACGCGACTTTGCCATAACGACCTCTCCTTTGAGAACCGATCGTTCCATCGTCGCATATCCGAAAAACGGAATGACTAAAGTCAAGCTCTTCGCACCCGATTCAACTATCGCCCAACCTAGGTCATACAACTCCAAAGTATCTCGATCAGAAATCGTCCCACCTATCAAGGCGACATCCACATCCTCGATGTTGGTTATCAATCGATGGTATCTTTCTCCGTCGGGAAACTCTTTCTGCTCAAAGCGCCCTCGGTCAAAGTTCCCCTGTTTGGCGATCTCGTCGGTAAGCGGAGTGTACGCCTGAGTTCCAAAGACCGTCATCGAATGTGTCATAATCGCGAACGAGCTAGATGTGGTCGGCCGAGTTCCTGGCCACTGTTCAGTCCAAATTAATCACGCAGAAAATGGAGCGAGATCAAAAACCAACGCACGCTCGCTCACGGTTTGCAAGAATGCAACATAACCGCTCACCCCCAGGCGCCGTGGTTGTAGCAAACCTTTCTAGACGTCGTCAAGCATTTTCCTGCCAAATGCTGAACACCCGTCGCGAACACGCTAACCTTACAAAACGTGGTATTGAGTACGGCAGTCGTGGATGCTAGCATACGCACCGGTTGCCAAGGACAGTCTTATAAGGGCAATCCGGCAACCATCGTCACCTTTTGGCACCTATTGGCCACCTTTGGCGTCAACTGCGGTTCGCGAGTTTTTCGAATCGGCTCTGAGTCCATTCAGATCCAGTCGTCTTCTATCATAAGTGGGAATCTTGTGTATCCATTTCGTAATCTGTTGCTTCTCACCGATAGCTATAAGGTTTCTCATTACAAGCAGTATCCACCAAAGACCGAAACGGTTTACTCTTACTTTGAATCTCGCGGAGGAGAGTTTGCCGATACGGTCTTCTTTGGCTTGCAGTACCTTCTGGTTGAATACTTAGAGGGATGTGTAGTAACGCAGGAAAAAATCGACGAAGCTCAGCGAATTCTTGGCGACCACTTTTCGGAGTCCAGCTTCTTCAATCGCGCTGGTTGGGAGTACATTGCCAATCAGTGTCGTGGTCGTCTCCCCATACGGATCAAAGCGATCCCCGAAGGTACCGTGTTGCCAACAAGCAACGTGCTCATGACGATCGAGAATACAGATCCAACCTGCTACTGGCTGACGAACTATCTCGAAACACTTCTCGTACAAACGTGGTATCCTTGTACGGTCGCTACACAATCGCGAAGCATGAAGCAGTCAATCGCGCATTATTTGACGAAGACGGGTGGTGAGGAGAACCTGAGGTTCAAGCTTCACGACTTCGGTTTTCGAGGTGTCTCATCGGTAGAGACAGCGGCCATTGGTGGTGCTTCACACCTGGTCAATTTCAATGGTACAGATAATCTGGCAGGAATCGTTCTGGCTCAGAGGTACTACGGCGCGCAGATGCCTGGTTTTTCCATTCCCGCAGCTGAGCATAGCACGTTGACCTCATGGGGACGCGAACACGAGTTGGACGCATATCGCAACATGCTTGAACAGTTCCCTTCAGGATTAGTGGCTGTTGTCAGCGATTCATATGATCTTATGCATGCATGCCGAGCCTTATGGGGCCGTGAGCTGAAGTCGATGATCCTCGATCGCAAGGGTACGCTAGTCGTACGGCCTGACTCGGGAGATCCACCGACCATCCTATGTGAAGTGCTTGCGATTTTGGGGGATGCGTTCGGTGTGTCAGTGAACAGTCAAGGATACAAGGTGCTCGACCCTCACATCCGCATAATCCAAGGTGATGGCATCGACCGAGCAA
>CAYXFO010000663.1:0-2234 GCA_964464255.1 uncultured Pirellula sp. | reverse complement strand
CGAAAGGTGACATTTGAGTTGGACGATGGAGCCTACTTTCCACTCGGCGACAACTCCAGTTCTTCAGCGGACGCTCGCTCTTGGAATAAGCACTTCGTCCCTGAGCGGTTGATGATCGGCCGCGCGATCCTTGTGTTTTGGCCTCATTGGTGGAACGCACCCATTCCGTTTCTCCCCAACGTTCAACGGATGGGCTTGATACGCTGACCTGATAGAAAGAGATGAACATGGATGTTCTCACCGTTGTCGGTCTCGAAAAAACCTACGGTCGCCGCAAAGTCGTCAACGGCGTCAGCATGCGCGTCGGCCAAGGCGAGATTGTTGGTCTCCTAGGCCCCAACGGCGCCGGAAAATCAACCTCGTTCCGGATGACGTGCGGGATGGTGATCCCCGATCGCGGCCAAGTCCTCCTCGGTGCCGAGGATGTTACTCACTGGCCGATGTTCCTACGCGCTCGTGACGGCGGGATGGGGTATCTGGCCCAAGACTCGAGTGTCTTTCGAAAGCTGACCGTCGAGCAGAATATCTCGGCCATCCTCGAACTGCTCGGCTACTCATGGTCGCAACGACGCAAACGCACCGACGAGTTGCTCGAGCAATTCAACATCACCCACATCCGAAAATCGCGCGCTTCAAAGCTCTCCGGAGGTGAACGCCGACGGCTTGAGATCGCTCGATGCTTGGTCTCCAACCCCAAAATCATCATGCTCGATGAACCTTACGCAGGGATCGACCCAGTGACCGTTCAGAGCATCCAACAGATCATTTTCCGACTTCGCGATTCCGGTATCTCGATCTTGATCACCGACCACGCCGCGATGGAAATACTGTCCACCGTGGATCGCTGTTATGTCATCAGCAAGGGTGTTGTTCTGAAGGAAGGAACGCCCGAAGAAGTCAAACAGCATCCGGAGGTTCGAAAGCAATACCTGGGTAACTTGCAAGATCGCCCCGTAGGTCCTGCCAGCGAACATGCCCCATTTCCACCTACTGCCACACCTCAGAACGCCCATGCCGGCCCCCCCGAGCTTTCTCTGCGCCGAGCGGAATTGCGTCGTCGAAGCGAACCGGTCAGCGATGGAGTAGAATAGGGACTGTGCCTCAGCAACGCTCCCACCTCTCTCGCTCACACACCATGAGAAATTCCATCCCGACTTACGGGCTCAAATGGCTGCATCGTTTCGCCTGGTCGTCGATGGCATCAATCGCCTTCGTCTTGATCGCGACTCAGACCACGCGAAGCGAAGAAACAGATACGATCCGTTTCAACCGCGATATTCGACCCATTCTCGCCGCAGCATGTTTCCGATGTCACGGCCTGGACGCAGGACATCGACAAGCAGAACTGCGACTGGATATTCGGGACAACGCTACAGAATCGCGAACAACCGGACGTGCCATCGCTCCAGGCAATCGCACCGCAAGTCTGGTGTGGGACCGCATTGGCGATTCCGACTCCGATGTTGTGATGCCTCCCCCGTCATCCCCTCGGCAGTTGACCGAGCAGGAACGCGAACTTCTCGGCCGTTGGATCGATCAAGGGGCACCCTACGAAGCGCATTGGTCGTTTGAACAAGTCGGTGCGCCGAAGTTACCCGAGGGCGATAATTCCGCAAGCCCCATCGATCGATATCTGCAATTTGAATTGCAACGGCGAGGAGTGGTTGCAAATGGTCGAGCCGATCCTCGTACGCTCGCACGTCGCGTTTCGTTCGCTTTGACTGGGCTCCCGCCGGATCCCGAAACCGTTGAAGCCTTCGCTGCCGACCCCACCGATGAGGCGTACCGTCGATTGGTCGATCGAATGCTCGAATCCCCTCATTACGGCGAAGAGATGGCGAAGCATTGGCTCGACGTAGCTCGCTACGGAGATACGCACGGCTTGCACTTGGACAACGATCGAAGAATATGGCCGTATCGGGACTGGGTGGTTCGAGCCTTTCAAGACAACATGCCCTTCGATCAATTCACGATCGAGCAATTGGCAGGCGATCTGCTCCCCAATCCAACTCAATCGCAATTGGTAGCAACGGGATTCAACCGCTGCAATGTTACCACGGCTGAAGGGGGAGCGATCGATGAAGAGTTTTTGTATCGCTATGCGGTAGACCGGGCCAGCACGACGATCTCCACGTGGCTCGGACTGACGGGTGGTTGTGCGGTTTGCCATGATCACAAGTACGATCCGTTGACTACCCGCGACTTCTATTCGATGTACTCCTTCTTCTATAGCG
>CAYXFO010000662.1:1120-2235 GCA_964464255.1 uncultured Pirellula sp. | reverse complement strand
GAGGGGGAGGAGTCGTCGAGACCGACGATGTGGAGCATCCCATGGATGACGTACAGCAGGATTTCCAACGCTGGATCCCACTGATTTTCCGATGCGACGCGTTGGGCGGTTTGCCAGCTGACGATTACCTCACCTTCGAGATAGGGTTCATCGTGCTGGTTTGCGTTTTCATCAGAGAGGTCGAAACTGATGACATCGGTGGGATAATCGTGGTTTAAGTATTGCCTGTTGATTTCTTGGATGGTCGGGTCATCGACGATGGCTAAGGAGATTTGTCCAGCATTCCATTGAAAATCCGATGCGATGGCGTTGATTGCTTGCACCATTTTCTGGCGCAGCGATTGGGTCGCGTGTGGCGAATCGGTGATCAGTACTTCGATTGGCATTGGGGGTTTGTCGAGTTTGGGTAAACCTGAAGCGTTCAATAGATTACCACGATTTGGGTTACTTTTCAGGTTGGGGATGCCTTGCGGGGCTATGCCTAATACTCACTGTAGGAATCCTCGCGAAGCTCGTCAAAATTGGCAAAAACCTTTCGATTCGGCCTCTCGGTTGCCGAAACATACAGTTGTATTCGCAGATCGAGAGTTTTCGGTCGGGTATGGAGGTTCGCACCGTCAGGTTGGACCGGCCATGATCGTCCAAGATTCTTGAAATTGCAGGTGCCGAGGTTCAGACTCATTGGCTCCAGAGCGCCGTTGTTCCCGCAAAACAAACCGTAGGAGGATATCCATGCGACGATTCTTTTTGGGCATGGCGATTGCCTCGCTGACCGCCGGTGCTCCTTTGACGGCGTTTGGTGGAGATCGCGAGATCGCTGATGCCATCATTACTGCTGTGAAGAAATCTCAGGTGAGCTTGAGTGGTCTCGAAGTAGACTTAACTGTTGAAAACGGCAATGTGGTCATTTCTGGCACCGCATCTTCCCAGACACAGCTAGATGCCGTGTTGAGCGCCGCACGTTCGACCGATGGCGTGAGGACTGTTGAAAACAAAGCTTCGGCAGTCGAGCAAGCGCCTGTGGCGGAACCTGCTCCCTCGTCCAACGTCGTACCCGCGTCCGCCAAAGAGCCAACGGTTCTGATTGAGGAGTCGGATTCAACGGGTGTCAGCGA
>CAYXFO010000662.1:0-1110 GCA_964464255.1 uncultured Pirellula sp. | reverse complement strand
TTGGACAACTTGGCCAGGCCAAGCGTGGCGGCCAACTCCGAAACTTCGACATCAATGTCTCGACAGCAGATGGTGAAGTGACTGTCCGTGGCAGCGTTGCCAGCAGTCAGCAAAAGGACTTGGTATTGGGAACCGCTCAACGAGCACACGGCGTTCGCCGTGTAGTGGATGATTTGACTGTAAATGCCGTGCGTACGGTTTCCAGCGAAGTTCCAGGCAACTTGGTGCAGCCACCGGCTCCGCAACCTGTTGTGGTTTTGCCATCGGCACCCGCCGGTGCGCCGCGAGCTTTCGCAACGAGCACGATCAACAACATGCCCGTCCAGGTTGCACCTGTCGAAGTCGCTCCGATTCAAGGAGTTCCGACGCAAGGGACGCCTGTCTCCGGTGGCGTGATGGCTCCACAGGCTCCTGTACCCATGAGTGCAGGCCCATCCTACGGTGCCGGTGTGCCTCGTTACGATAGTCCATACATGCCTGGATATGCTTGGCCTAGCTATGCTGCGTATCCGAACTATTCGGCAGTAACTTATCCCAAGCAGTACAGTGCTTCGGCGTGGCCATATATCGGACCATTCTATCCTTATCCTCAGGTTCCACTGGGATGGCGTCGAGTCTCCTTGGAATGGGATGATGGACTGTGGTATCTGGACTTCACTCACAAGTAATCCGTTGTGAGTCTTGAAAATTAGACAAAGAAAGCCTTGGAGAGCATCCAAGGCTTTCTTTGTTTTCGTTGCGATAGCGAGTCTCGATCGAGGAGTTATCGCCCCTTGACTTCACAACTCAGGCCACCGGAGGCGGGGACGTAGGCAACTCGCGTGTAGTCCATCACCATGCGGTGACTACTGAAGCGCCATGCGAGGGTGCTGATGCTGTTCATCATCATTTTTATCCAGTTGCGGGGCAACCCGTCTCGATCTCGATCATAGAAGGTGGGGATGATTCTTTGTTCGAGGGTCTCGTAGAGGTGTTGAGCGTCTCGTCGATCGGTGATTCGATCGTCGGTGTGGCTAGCTCCTTTACCGATGGCGAAGCCATTGGTCCCATCGAATGCTTCAGCCCACCAACCGTCGAGAATACTGCAATTCAAGCCACCGTTGAGAACCG
>CAYXFO010000661.1:0-2235 GCA_964464255.1 uncultured Pirellula sp. | reverse complement strand
CAGTTCGCTCACGCTCGTTTGTTTGGCGCTGCTCTTGCGGAACAAGTTTTCCAATTTGTTCCGCAAGAGCAGCGCCAAACAAACGAGCGTGAGCGAACTGAAGCCTGAGCATGGTCCATGGCTGATTTTTGCAGCTTCGTTTGAGGGTCCTCAAGCCAAGGACAAAGCCGAAGCTTTAGCGCAGGATTTACAACGAGACCAAGGGCTTCCAGCGTTCATTATGAACAAGAAGTTTGACTTCACGGAATTGATGTACGGTTCGGGAATTCGCGAGGACGGCCGTCAAAAAGTCATGAAGTATCGAGATCGCAAAGTGGTCGAAAGCTATGCAGTGCTAGTCGGCGAATTCGATTCCACCGAGAGTCCAACACTCAAGTCTACGCTTGAGACTGTGAAGACGGCCAAACCTAAGTCGCTGATTTCGCCGGGTGCAGAACCTGAAAAACAAGATACATCAAGCGTCAGGGGTTTCCGGAATATGCTTCGGAGTTCGACCAAAGACAAGGCACCTGGTGGACCTTTAGAAACCGCGTTCGTGACACGCAACCCCCTTCTGCCTCTCGACTTCTTTCAAGCGCCCGAGATGGAAAAGTTTGTTTATGACTTAAATCGCGATCCTGGCTACAACGAGTACTCTCTGCTGGATTGCAAAGGCAAGTATACCGTGCGTGTATTGACATTCCGCGGCGACGATCAGTTCATTTCATGGGGTCGGAATTCCCCTAGCGATGGCCAGCAAGAAGATCCCAATAAACTTTCGGCTTTGGAACTTGCTGCGGAGAAAGCATACCTCGCGACCAAGTCATTGCGGAATGTAGGAATTGAGGCCTATCAATTTCACGATCGAAATCATAGCATCGTAACCATTGGTAGCTTTGAAGCGCTGGGTACCGCCGATGCGAACAATCAGTTCCAATACTCGACGGAGATTCAAAAAATCCTAGCAAAGTTCGGACCATCGTCGAATACTCGCGATACGAGTGAATTCGGCGTAAATTTTGGCCCTGCGGTTCAGCCTCGACTTCTTTTCGATGTGGTGCCGCAGAGTCAGATTCCCGAGTTGACGAAAGGAAGCCGCAAGGAACAGCTCGAATATTTCCAAAAGCTGTCCTTTGGTTTCGATATTCGACCAACCCCGATGGCTGTACCACGTTACCATGCCTCGCGCATCTATGCGGGAGCAAAGCTCGGTCGGTGAGCAGACTGACTCGCGCGGGGAACGTTCGCAGCGGGGAACTCAGTAATACTGCTGATGGACGGGCTTAATGACCAGTTCTGGGATATGCACGCGCGGTGGCAGTGCAGCAAGGCTCACTACGACTTGGCCGACATCCGATGGCTTTAGGATGCGAGCTCGATGTTCTTGCGACAGGGGGACGGGTCGATGATCGAGGATCGGTGTGTCCACTTCACCCGGATAAATGTTCGTAACGCGAATTCCCTCCGCTCCGACCTCGTTAGCGATACAGGTCCCCAAGGCAGTCATCGCAAACTTGCTCGCTGAATAGGCTACTCCCCCGAGAGCGATTGCACGTTTTCCAGCTACGCTTGAAATATTGATGATCAGCCCAGCTTGACGCTGACGCATTCCTGGCAACACGGCATGGATCAGGTTGTAGGCCCCCGTCGCATTGATCGCCATAACTTGATCCCATTGCTCGGGAGCCATCTCCGCCATCGAGCGGGTTTTGATATTTACACCAGCAGCATTGACCAGGATATCGATCGGTCCCAGTCTTGTTTGCACCTCTGCAACAAAATTGGTGATGCTACCTCGATCCGTTACGTCGAGCGCCTGGCCCAATAGATTGTCGCGTGCCCCAGGAAAATCTTTCAAAACATCCTCGACAACTTGGGCTCGCCGAGAACCGATCGCAACTTTGCTTCCCACAGCGGCAAACGCACGTGCGATTCCAAGACCGATGCCGGTAGCACCCCCAGTTACGAGAACAACTTGATCACGCAATGAATCGGAGGCTTGACTATTTGATGAATCGGTCATTGTCAAATTGCGAAGTCGGGAGGTTGGGGGACGGGAGATTGTCGGGAAACCAATCTATTGTGTTTATTCCTGTCGAATGTGCGACCCCAGACACTCGATGTTGGGGGATCGACGGGCGATTCCCGACCGCTAACTTGAGAGAATTCCGAAAAAAGTTCTAAGAAACGGCGTCGAACTACGTTGTTTGGATGTCGGCAGTTCGATTTCGGGTCTGGACCAGGAGTTTCGAAGCC
>CAYXFO010000660.1:0-2235 GCA_964464255.1 uncultured Pirellula sp. | reverse complement strand
TCGCTTGTCACGGTGCCCTGAAACAAGAAGCCGGTCTCCGTCTGGATTCCGGGCGGAATCTCATGCGAGGTTCCGAGACCGGAGCAGTCGTCAACGCAAATGAACCGGGTGCCAGCGTCATCCTGCAGCGAGTCACTAGTCAGGATTTGTCGGTTCGGATGCCCCCCGAAGGAGAGCCCCTTCAGCCCGAGCAAATCGAAACCTTGAAGCAATGGATCAGTTCCGGCGCGAACGTCCCCAGCGATGAGCAGGAAGAGTCCGATCCCGGTTCGCATTGGGCCTTCATTTCACCCCATAAGGCCATACCGAGTGGCAATTTGGATTCCGCACTCTCTCGCAATCCCATCGATGCATGGATCGCATTCCGGCGTGAACAAAGTGGACTGGGGCCTCAGTCGCCCGCACCGAAATCGCTCTGGTTGCGTCGAGTCTACTTGGATCTGATCGGCCTTCCCCCGACAATCGAGGAGACACAAGCCTTCGAGTCGAACGCCTCCGATCGTGCTAAAGAGGACGTTGTTGAGAAACTTTTGGCCAGCCCTCATTACGGTGAGCGTTGGGGTCGGCATTGGATGGACATCTGGCGTTACAGCGATTGGTGGGGATTGGGAGAAGAGGTTCGCAATTCCCAAAAACATATGTGGCATTTCCGTGACTGGATTGTCGAGTCACTCAATGAAGACAAAGGTTACGACCAAATGCTTCGTGAGATGTTGGCAGCCGACGAGTTGTATCCAGAGGATCTGAATAAACTGCGCGCCAGCGGCTATCTCGCCCGGCAATACTTCAAGTTCAATCGGACTTCCTGGCTGGATGAGACTATCGAACACACCTCGAAGGGGATGCTCGGCCTGACCTGGAACTGCGCGAAGTGCCACGACCACAAATACGATCCGTTCACGCAGGAAGACTACTATCGCTTTCGGGCGATCTTTGAACCTTATCAAGTGCGCATGGAAATGGTTCCAGGCCAAGCTGACTTGACGCGGAATGGAATTCCTCGTGCGTTTGATTGCAACCTCGATGCGCAGACCTTTGTTCATGTGCGAGGGGATGACCGAAACCCCGATCGATCGCGAGTCATGGAACCGGCGGTACCTGATTTTCTCGAACGTGAAAACGCGATTCGAATCGAGTCGGTCCCGCTCCCTCGAACGGCTGCCACACCGGGCCTGAGATCGCATGTTCCGGAAAATCTTCTCAAGGCTGCTACGGACCGAATGCGAGAACTGGAGAGTAAGCTCGAAGGATTCAACAAACAACTCAGCGGCCTATCCCCATTGCCTGAAGGAATCTCGCGCGAATCGCTCGCATCGCAACGCACAGCGATCGAGTTCGAGTGGGACAAGGCTCGCACCGAAGTCATCGCCATCGGATGGAGGCACGAGGCGGACCTGTTGGCGAGCCATGCACCCGGTTCCGATCCAGCGCGAATCGCAGCGCAGCGAGCCGCCTACTTCGATGCGTTGGTGGATGTCGCTGCCGCGAAAGTCGCCGTCGATCAAGCGGCGACCGCTCTCGAAGCATCGCAAGACGACAAGAAAAACGAAGCGACGACGCGACTCAATACGGCAGAAAAAAATCTGGAATCCGCCCTTAAACAAGTCGCTGCACCGGGGGAAACGTATCGTTCGCTGCGAGGGGCGGAGAAGACGGCTGAATCCAATATCGAACCGGAGGCGTCGCGCATCAAGCCGTTTCCAACGTCGAGCACCGGGCGACGCTCGGCATTGGCAATTTGGATGACCGATGCTCGCCACCCGTTGACTGCACGCGTCGCCGTCAACCACATTTGGACCCGTCATTTCGGCGAACCACTGGTCCCGACCGTATTTGATTTTGGACGCAAGGGAACCCGTCCGGTACATCAAGAGGTTCTCGATTTCCTCGCCGTGGAACTGATGGAAAATCGCTGGAGTCAAAAACACTTGCACCGGATGATGGTGCTGTCCGATACCTATGCGATGAGTTCCTCGTCGATCGGACGGGAAACCGAGACTGCGGGCGATCCGGATAATCGATTCTACTGGCGCATGAACGCGACTCGCATGGAGTCTCAATCGGTTCGAGACAGCCTGCTCTATTTGGCGGGTGATTTGGATACCAAGTTAGGTGGTCCATCGATTTCCACATCCGACACCGCATCGCGGCGACGGAGTTTGTATTTCTTCCAGTCGCACAACGAGCATGAGAAGTTCCTCTCGATATTCGACGATGCCAACGTGCTCGACTGTT
>CAYXFO010000659.1:0-2237 GCA_964464255.1 uncultured Pirellula sp. | reverse complement strand
CCCTCCCTCCATCTTGACGGCATGACACTGCGTCTCTTTCATGATGCGAGCGGCAGATTCCAAAGTATGGGGGACGCTCACCTGCCCGACCGGGAACGGCAAATCGACAATCACCATCGCACGCTGCGATCCGCGAACCACCATTTCTCCATGGTAAATCATCTGTTCGAGCGTGACGGGTACGGTCGTCTTGTGGCCTTGGACAACCATCCCTAGAGAATCACCTACGAGCAAGCAATCGATGCCAGCCCGGTCGAGTAGCTGGGCCGTTGGGAAATCGTAAGCAGTCAACATGGTGATTCGCTCCCCCCGCTTCTTCATCGCAGCTAGGGTGCGAACGGTTACAGTTCCATCTGATTCTGGCATTGCGTTGAGTACCGCCGCTACTTGGCCTTCTTCTGATTCTTCGCTTCCGCCTCCGCTTCAGCTTTCTTGCCGAGCGCCCGCGCTTTGGCAAGTTCCTGTAATGCTGCTTCGCGGCGGGAAGGTGGAAGGTTCTTCCACGCCAACGTGTAATAGAGTTCGACCGACGACCATGTTCCACGGCTCCGCGCCTGCTCGGCCATCCCTAGGTAAAACTTCACCGCGTCGGGATCGAAGCTATCGACCACATTCCCATTGCGACTCAAAGCAGCCAGATAGTCATACTCGGGACTATCATTGCGTCTCCGGGGAGCAGTGCGAACATGGATCGGCTCGCGAGGATCGGCCGAATGCAGCATAGGACTCGTCGGATTCTTTCCGGACTGCGATCGAATCATGGAGTCGAGTTCCGCAAGATCGATCACCGTAGCGCGAACCGATACCCCGCTACCTCCGAGATTTGAACCGTAACTGGACCCAAGCCCCAGCGGACCACGCCCTGCGGAACCCGAACGACCAAAACCTGAAGATCCTAAAGAGGCCGAGCCGGAATCGGGTACCGCTACCGATGTAGATAGGTTAAACGTGCCTGCAGAGGGCAGCTGGACCACCTGCCCTCGGGCATGATCGGCCGCAATGAATCCATGAAAAGACAATGCAAGGAGTCCTGCGAGATAAAACAGCGGAAATGATTTCATGATCCTCACCGAAGTAGCCAAACAAAATCGGACCCAACATCAGTTTACTCGGATCTCGCAGTCTTGACTGGTGCTGGCAGCAAAGGGATGAGATAATTTTCCGTTCGAATCTCGCAACTGGGAGCATCAATGAAGACCGTCCAACCTCGCTATCGCATGTTCTCTCGACGTCTGTTTTTGGCTGGTTTCAGCTCTGCCATGATCGTCAACCGTTTTGCACATGCGGACGATGTCACCTGGATCGACAATTCGTGGGATGGCTGGATGACTTTGGACGGAAGAACGGTGCCGATAGCTTGGGAACGGAACGGCGACACCATCCACTTGCGAAAAACCGTCGAGCGAACCGGGCATATCGTAACCCGTCGCGAGTACGGGGACTTCAAGTTCGAGTTCGATTGGAAGATCGCACCAGGGGGCAACAGCGGCATCAAGTATCGAGTCCGTCGTTACGAGGACCGAATGCTCGGTTGCGAATACCAGATCTATGATGGCGGGACGCGAACGGTGGAACCGCGAAACCAAACAGGTTCGATCTATGACCTCTTCGAACCCGACAAGTCGGTCGTTGCTAGACCGCCTGGTGAATGGAATCAAGGCATCATCGTTCTTAAGGACAACCTCATCGAGCACTGGCTCAACGGTTCCAAGATCGTCACTGCCAAGATCGGCGACGCCGAGTGGGATCGCCGGATCACTGAAAGCAAGTTCAACGATGTTCCCGACTTCGCGAAAAATACTCGCGGCCGCATCATGCTGACCGATCACGGCAGCGAGGTCTGGTACCGAGCGCTGAAGTTCACAGAACTGTGAAGGGAACAATAGGACCAACCGGATACCGCCGACGATGAGCCTTCAATCGATTCGGGAGAATGGAGCGGAATGGAGGGTCTCTGCTTCGACTCGAACATGGCGAAAAGTACTTTGTTGCACTGAATGCAGTTCGTGACGGTGGGTGGCACGTATTTTGGTTGGCGAAAAATGGAGGGCAAAACATTTTGGGGCAAAAATTTTTTTTGGGAGATGGTGTGATGGAAACACTGACGAACGTTCATACGACGCTGATCGAGAGAAGACGAGCAGAAAATCTAAACACATAGGTGAACCGAAGTTGGAAAAGGCCACCATGTGGCTCCCCAGCGGGGGGGAAGGGCTGGGGTTGAGGGCTTGCCGTGG
>CAYXFO010000658.1:0-2251 GCA_964464255.1 uncultured Pirellula sp. | reverse complement strand
GGGTGATTGACTGAGAAACCAGTCACTCCTTCGGCGGGTTCTTGTTTCTGCGTCGATGCGAAAAGGCCTGTTCGGCTAAGCTGTCTGGGAAACTCTTGGCTCTCACGCTGCTGCTCCATGTATTGTGGATTGGCTACCAATCGGTAGAGCGGGGTTTGGTTCAAATGATTGACGACGAGAGCTTCACCGTTCGCATCGGGCTCAAAGGCAACGATGCGCAGTGTGCTGCTGGTGATTTCTCGTTGAGGTTCGGATCGGTCGAGCGGTACCGACCAAACGCGACCATGAACCCAATCACCGAATAGGTAATTTCCAGAGAGCGACTCGAGTTGCCTGCCGCGATAGACCATGCCTCCGGTGATCGATGCGGACTGGGCATGGGACAGTGCGACCCACGGAGGGGTGATCGGCGCGGGGCCCACAGGAAGATCGCTCTGAATGAGCTCATTCCCCTCGCGCACACTCCAACCGTAGTTGCCACCTCGCTCAACGCGGTGAATCATTTCCCACTTCTCCCAGCCTACGTCCCCCACGATCAACGTATCGGTTGCGCGGTCGAGGCTCATGCGCCAAGGGTTGCGGAACCCGAACGCCCAGACCTCCTTGCGTGCGTTCGGAACCTCGAGAAACGGGTTGTCCGTCGGGATCGTATAAGGCTGTTCCTTGGATGCATTACGAACATCGATTCGCAGAATGCTCGAGAGTAGATCGGAAATGTCCTGGCCGGTTTTTAATCGATCGGGGGGGCTGGGCTCGGTAGCATCGCCCGTGCTGATCAGCAAGCAACCGCTTTGATCAAACAGCAGATCGCAACCGTTGTGGCCACCAGCGATCCATTCGATGATCGGGAGTTCCGATTGAAGATCGATCTTCGGCAGAGTGTCTCCGAGAACCTGGAAACGGGAGATGCGTGTTCCGTCATCTAATGGCTTCCCCGTCTTGCTGGTAAAAATCATGCACACATAGATGAAGCGGTTGTTGGCGAAATCAGGATCGAGTGCGATAGAGTACGTCTCGTGCAAGCCATTGCTGCGCGCGGGGTCAAACGATTGGATTTGCTGTTTCAGATCCACGACGAGATCAGTGCTGGCGACATCCTCGTCCGGTCCGAAGCTCCAGATTTTGCCTCGCAGCTCGCACACAAAGTATCGCTTGAGTGCAGGCGACCATCGCACCTGCATCGGGTCATTGAATCGAAGATTGGGGAATGCGGGGACGAGCAGATAGGGGTGCGGCGGTTCGGGAGTTCCGTGGATGCGCGATGTGGTCCAGGGAACGCGGGGTGGCGGGCTTTTCTCAATCTTTTCCTGCGCGAGCAGAGCCCCTTCGAGCATGAACGCGAGAACGAAAGCCATCACCCATCCAGCGGAGACTGTCCTGAAGCGAGCGTTTAGTATCGAGAAACAAGGGACGATCATCAATGATTACGGTAGCTTAGTTTGGTTGTCTTCAGTCCGCACAGAATCATCCTACCCCCAAATGCACCGTCCGGGGCAATCGTGACAAAAAACATTACTAGGACAAATCAAAACGGTGCGCGTTAGATGCTGATAGGTTGGTGAGATCGAATGCGAGCCACGAGGGAGTGCATCGACGGACGAGCGGTCAAAAGATGGAGGGGAAAAAATGTCAAGGCAAAGCTCCTTCCGTCGTAACTACCATCGCCAGATAGTGGCTGTGCATCCCTTTCCCGCCTCTTAGCCATTTCCTGGCAGCTTTGAAGTGGCAAATCCTAATGCGTGCCACCCACGCATCAAATCCTAATGCGTGCCACCCACGCATCATTTTGCACCCATCGTTTTGCTATCGAACCGGTCGTCGGGATAGGCAGATGACAACCGACGCTCATCGGGCTGGGGACTGGCCCTGGGTTCGCCTTCTTAAGCCCGAACGGCCGGCATAATGACTGCCGTGGCTCAACGAGCCACGGTCTGCTCGACACTCGCACTGAAAAAGGCCTGAAAGGCCGACAGAATAACTACCGTTCGGAACCTCCCCACCGCAGCACGAGTCGCAAAAGCCCGACACACGCCACCCTTGCTCTGCTAGTCTCATCCATGCAACAGATCGCACGAATCTTCACCCATCGTTTCTAAAAGAATCTTGGTGAATCGAGAGATTCGTGGCAGTTTGATTTCGGCTGCTAAGCCCATGGCTCATCGAGCCTCGGTCTGGTCGGCATTGCTCTAGCGAACCATTACCCAGCCGAAGCAAAGATCCTGCGCACCGCCCGCTGGCCGCGACTCCATCG
>CAYXFO010000657.1:0-2255 GCA_964464255.1 uncultured Pirellula sp. | reverse complement strand
AAGAATCTTCGACCCCCATCGGAGCGAATCGCTATGCTGATTCAACGTGTGATGCCTTCCTTGGCCCTTGGTTTTGCTTTGTTCACGGTGGCACCGTTGTGCCAAGCCTTGGACGCGAGTTCGGAGCAGTCGAGCGGCATGGCGCGGGCCAGTCGTTTGGCGACTTACGACGACTCGGGCAAGACATTGTTTGCCTTGAGCGTAATGCCTGGGGAGATGGGTGTCGAGTTGGCGACACCGAGCGTATCGATCATCGTCGACACATCGGCATCGCAGAACAGTGATTATCGTCGCGAATCGATCGAAATTGCGCGGGCGTTGGTGGATGCGTTGCCGGAGCGAGCGATGGTTTCGATGTTCGCCTGCGATCTGGCTCCCACCCAGCTTCTTTCTGCTGGCGATCCGAGTTCGTCGCGAATCTCGATCGGTTTCGAGCAATTGGAGCGGCGATTGCCATTGGGAACATCGGACATCGCTGCATCGTTGCGTGCTGCGGCTGCGTCGTTGCCTGAGAAGGGGGATCGCAACATCGTTTACATCGGGGACGGCATTCATCTCAGCAACTTGATGAACACTCAAGAGTTTGGTTCGTTGGTAGCGGAGTTGGTGGATGGTCGTTGTACCATTCATTCCATGGCGATTGGTCCTCGGGTCGATTGCGAATTTTTGTCGACGTTAGCGAACCACACAGGTGGCCGCGTATTTGTTCGGCAGAACATTCAGGGGATAACGATCCAGCAGATGGGTGACGAGCTATCACGCGTTGTATCGCGTCCCGTATTCTGGCCGAAGGAATCGCGTTGGCCTGCCGGTGTTTCCTCGCGGTACCCTGAGCGTGTTCCTCCGTTGCGTTCGGACCGCGACACCATCGTCGTGGGATCGCTGAATGCTCCCGCTGTTGAGGGATTGCTGTCCCTCGAGGGGACGATCGGCGGTGAAGCAAAGACCCTTGAGTGGAAGCTCAAGAGCGAGTCGAGCAATCCGGACTTAGCATTTCTAGGTGTATTGGTATCGAAGTCATCGTCCAATGGTGGCTTGCTCCTTCCGACTGCTGGTTCGGACACACTTCGCGAGCTCGGGGACAGCTTGATGAGTTCCTCGGATCAACTGATCAAGGGAGCGAAGTTCGCCTTGCACATCGGCGACCACAACGCCGCAACGAGCATTGCCCAAGAAGCATTGCGTCGATCACCAAACAATTTGGCAGCGCAGTCGATTCTCGATGCGGCGAGCGAGATGGCTCGCGAGGGGAAGACGGCTCAGCCGGTTAAGGAGCAGGGAGTTGCTCCTCGCATTGCCAAGTTCATTTCTTTCCGCACGCAGGACGATCCATTCGCACAACCTCCTAGCGATGACAAACCGGCAGCGGACTCCGATCCATTTGGTGACGCGCCTGCTGACAAGCCAGCAGCGGAAGCACCTGCGGATGATATGCCGGCTGATGCTCCGCAAGAGGAGATGGCACCCAACGATCCCGTTGAATTCAAGCCTGCACCTCGGCAAGGTGATCTACCGCAAGCTCGCCGAGCGCCTCCTGCTTTTGACCCCTACAGCGAATTGGCCAACTCGGGCGATCTGTTGGCTCGCGATGCGGAGATGCGACGCGTGTCGGCTCAAGCACTCGAGCGACAGGTGATGGCGGAGCTGAGCCGTGCTCGCACATCGGATGATCCGTATGCATCGAAGATTGCGCTGAAGGGAATTTTGGATCAGGTCCGACGCTCTCCGGAGTTGGATCCATCGAGCCGTGTGCAGTTGGAAGGTCGGCTGACCGCGGGCATTCAGGCGGCTGCACGTGCGGAGGCAGAATCCCGTGAACGTTCCGCACGTACAGAAGCTGTCCAAGCGAGCGCTTCGGCGTCGCGTCGTCTGCTTGCCGATCGCGATCGACGGGAAGCGACGATTCAACAGTTGGTCGAACGCTTCAACTCCTTGATGGACCAGCAACTCTTTTCTGCAGCAAACAACGAGATCTCGCCGGAGATCCACGACCTCGACCGCGACTCGGTGATCGATGTGGTGGTCAACAGGGAATCCAACAGCCTGGCGAACCACCGATTGATCATGGATGCCGTCAATCAACGAAGCCGAGGCTTTGTGGACAGTCTCTATCTGTGCGAATTGGCTTGTGTGCCGTTTGTCGACGAACCGCCGATTCGATATCCGCCCGCCGATGTTTGGCAGGCCCTGAGCGCTCGCCGATTGGAGCGATATGGGACCATCGATTTGTCGGGAGGGAGCGAGTCGGAACGAAG
>CAYXFO010000656.1:0-2257 GCA_964464255.1 uncultured Pirellula sp. | reverse complement strand
CCTGTTTCCTTATCCAGGGCGAACAGCATCGATTTCCCCTCATGGTCCCAAGGAACAATGATGAGATTGTCTGCTAGCGTGGGGGAACTCCCCTCCCCAAAGCCATTTCGGATGCGCATGTCCCCAAAATCGCGCTGCCAAACGAGATTGCCGTCCATGGTGTAGCAGAAGAGCCCCTGGGATCCAAAGTAGGCATACACATGTTTCCCATCCGTGCATGGCGAAGCGGATGCGAATCCGTTGGTCTCATGGGTTCCCTCGTGCGGCGTGGCGACGACAGCGCTTTTCGACCACTGCACGGCCCCCGTACCTCGATCGATAGCCAGCACTCGAAAATCGAACTGACTGGTCTTGCCGCTGGGAACTGCGGTGGTCACGAAGACTTGTTTCTCCCAAATCACAGGTGATCCGCTTCCGTTACCCGGTATCTCCACCTTCCATTTCAGATTCTTATCCGGTCCGAATTCTGCGGGTGGATTGGCATCGGGGGCGACTCCGTTGCCGGTTGGCCCTCGCCAGTGAGCCCACTGATCCGCAAAGCAACAAGCCCCTGAATACATTGCTAGCAACAAGCCTATTGCAGTCCAAGCCTTTGCTGTTCGACGCCTTATGCCGCTCATAATCATTCCTTATTGATGTAAAGGTATCCCCTTGAGTTACGGATTACACAGCGCTCCTAACCTCGACAGGCGATCGGACCCTTGCGGGTGCGTTGGCTCATTGTACCCGGATCGCGCGAGGGATGCGGTCCTTTGCGAGAGGCCGCGTTTTGCGAGATGTGGAAAGATTGCTAGAATGCCATCATCACTCAGGTTACCTCTGAAGAAAAACTATGCAAATCCAACGCAACCCAACGCGATCGGTCAGAATTGGAACGTTATCTATTGGCTCGGGGCATCCGATCGCGGTCCAGAGTATGACGGCAACCCATACGACCGATGTGTCTGCAACGGTCGCGCTGATCAACGACCTGCATCGATCGGGGGCGGATGTGGTCCGCATCGCGGTTGACAGCGACAAGGACGCGGCGGCTCTGGCAGAGATCCGCGCCCAGACCGAGGCTAATTTGTCGGTTGACCTTCAGGAGAACTATCGACTGGTGGTCAAGGTTGCTCCGCATGTGAACAAGGTCCGATACAACCCTGGGCACTTGTATCATCATGAGAAGTCCAAGCCTTGGCAGGACAAAGTGAAGTTTCTCGTTGAGGCAGCGGTCGCGAACGATTGCGCGATGCGGGTCGGTGTGAACTGCGGGAGCGTCGACCCTGCTATCAAAGAGAAATTCGATCCGCACGATTCGATCGGTCCAATGCTCGCTTCGGCGACCGAGCATTGCGAGCTGCTCGATTCGATTGGGTTCACTCGTTACGTTGTTTCCCTCAAGGACAGCGATCCCTCGAAGGTTGTCGAAGTCAATCGTCGCTTTGCGGAACTCAGACCCGATGTACCGTTGCATTTGGGTGTGACCGAGGCTGGATTGCCGCCGGACGGAATCATCAAGACAAGGATTGCTTTCGAGCAGTTGATTGGTCGGGGGATCGGCGACACGATTCGCGTATCGTTGACCGTCCCGAACTCCAAGAAGTCGATGGAGATTGAGGTAGGGCGTCAAATCGTCGACGATATCTACAACGGTAGGCTTCGTTCGGTCGTTGCGCTCGACCCATCGAAGTTAAACATTATTTCCTGCCCGAGCTGTTCACGGGTGGAGAACGAAGCCTTCGTTGAATTGGCTCAGCAAGTCAAAGAGATGACTCAGTATGCTAAGGACTACGCGATTACCATCGCGGTGATGGGTTGTCGGGTGAATGGACCGGGAGAAACCGATGATGCCGATCTGGGGCTTTGGTGTGGTCCTGCGAAAGTCAATCTCAAGCGAGGGAGTGAGTCGATCGGTGCTTTTGGTTACGACGAAATCCTATTGCGCCTGCGCAGTGAACTCGACGCCTTGATCGAAGAACGCAGCGCGGGTAGCGCTACCTGAATACTCCACCTCAAGGATCATTGAGCGGCGATGGATTCCGATCGTAAAGCTTTGGTGGATGCTCCAACTTGGATTGTCAAGGTCGGCTCCCGTTCGCTCACCGATTCAAGTGGCCAACTCGACGCAGACCAAATCGCCTCGCTCGCCACTCAAATGGTGGTCCTTCGAGAGATGGGAAAAGAGGTCGTACTGGTTTCCAGCGGCGCTGTAGCTAGCGGGATGGGGCGATTGGGAATGACTTCGCGTCCGACGGATCTGGCGACACTGCAGGCT
>CAYXFO010000655.1:0-2260 GCA_964464255.1 uncultured Pirellula sp. | reverse complement strand
CGCTGCCGTCGATTTCGGTGCGCCATGCGGGGGTGGGAGTCTCGGGCCAGGATTCTGGTAATTTCGCGTCTGCGACAACGCTCATGGCACTGCCGCCTCGAAATTGCGACCAGTCCTCCGATCTTGAGAAGCCGGGACTCAAGCTGACCGAAAGGCCCACAGAAAAGAAGGAAAGAAGGACGAATCGAGCACGCTTTGGCAGGGAATCCAACATTGTTTTTCGCTCCGCACCGGTTTCATGAGATTTTTTCGCCAGATGAGTTTAGCCGTTGGTCAAATCAGCTTGAAGCACACTCTTCTTGGTTCGATCAGAATCGATTGAAGATGTGTTCGCTCATGGCTAGAATGCCTTCTGTTTTGATCGATCAATAGTCGTCGGCGCCTGCGCGCCGTTTTCGCAGAGCGGGGAATGAGCATGAGCGAGCTATGTGATTTCGGCCTGATTGGCCTGGCAGTCATGGGTGAAAATCTGGCACTCAACGTGGAAAGCCGCGGGTACCGGGTAGCAGTTTTCAACCGCACCACGGAAAAAGTTGACGATTTAATCCAGGGGCGAGCCAAGGGGAAGAACTTCGAAGGTTGCCATTCGATTTCGGAATTGGTGAAGAGTCTTCGAAAGCCTCGCATTGTGATGATGCTGGTCAAAGCTGGACCGGCAGTCGATGATTTGATCGAACAACTTTTACCCCATTTGGAAGCAGGGGACATTCTGATCGACGGCGGCAATACCCATTACGTCGATACGGAGCGACGGACAGAGTATGTCGAGAGCAAAGGTTTCCTTTTCGTCGGCTCCGGCGTATCGGGTGGCGAAGAGGGAGCTCTCAAGGGACCCAGCCTCATGCCGGGAGGGAGTAAAGCTGCATGGGAAACGATCCGTCCGATCTTCCAGTCGATCGCAGCCAAGGTTGGCCCCAAGCATGACATTCCATGCTGCGAATGGGTTGGCCCTCGCGGTGCTGGGCATTATGTCAAGATGGTTCACAACGGCATCGAGTACGGCGATATGCAATTGATTTGCGAAGCTTACCTTTTGCTCAAAGAAGCAGGTGGGCTAAGCAACGACGAACTTTATGATGTTTTCACAGATTGGAACCGCGGCGAACTGCAAAGCTACCTTATCGAGATCACTCGCGACATCTTCAGCGTGAAGGATGACCAAGGGGGGAACGATTACTTGGTCGACAAGATACTCGATGTCGCCGGTGCCAAGGGGACCGGTAAGTGGATGAGCCAGTTGGCTCTCGACCTTGGAGTCCCGAGCACATTGGTGACGACCGCTGTGTATGCGCGATGCCTTGCAGCTTTGAAAGACGCTCGCGTCCGGGCGAGCAAGGTGTTACCTTCACCCAACGCTTCCCACAATCCCGCGTTCACTTCTGCGGTCCAATCGATGATTCACGATCGCAAGGGCTTTATCGAAGCGGTGCGACAAGCTTTGTATGCTTCAAAGATTTGCTCTTACGCTCAAGGGTTCGTCCAGCTTCAAGAAGCGAGCCGCGAACACAAGTGGGATCTCAACTACGGCGACTGCGCACTTTTGTGGCGAGGTGGTTGCATCATTCGCGCCCAGTTCTTGGATCGCATCAAGGATGCGTTCGATGCCCAGCCAAACCTGGAAAACCTCCTCCTGTACCCTTACTTTAGCAAAGCGATTGAACAGGCGCAGGAGTCTTGGCGAGCCGTATTGATGGCGGCAACTCACTTAGGCTTGCCCGCCCCCGCATTCTCGACCGCTTTGGCGTATTACGACAGCTATCGATTGGCGAGATTGCCCTCGAACCTGCTGCAAGCCCAGCGCGATTACTTCGGAGCCCATACCTACCAGCGCTTAGACCGAGAGGGAGTGTTCCACAGCGAATGGCTGGACTTGCGCCGGCAACCCTCGTGATAACTCGCGCTCGGTAATTCGCTCCTTCCAATATGGCACGTGAACTAAAGACGATTCGCAACATCGGCATCATCGCTCACATCGATGCTGGCAAGACGACTGTTACCGAACAGATGCTTTACATGAGCGGTACCAAGCACCGGGCTGGGGCCGTCGATTCAGGCACGACCGAAACGGACGACGATCCCGAGGAACAGCAACGCGGCATCACGATATTCGCCGCATGCGTCACGTTTCGCTGGAAGGACTGCTCTGTCAATCTGCTCGATACGCCAGGCCATGTTGATTTCACTGCGGAAGTAGAACGTTGCCTACGAGTGCTCGATGGTGCGGTCGTCGTTTTCAGCGCTCGCGAAGGGGTCGAAGCCC
>CAYXFO010000654.1:0-2262 GCA_964464255.1 uncultured Pirellula sp. | reverse complement strand
TTCTCTACGACTCATCAAAAATCGAACTGGTCGGAACCAATCCGATTACCTTCCCAACTTTGTACGGAAATGGTCGAACCTTTGATATTTCGACTCCAGGCGCAATCGAAGAGGTCGGCGCTTTCTCAAGTCTTACAGTCGGCCCCGGGACCGACCCTCAGACGATTTTCACAGTTCGCATGCGAGCCAAAGGGACCGGACAAGCATTATTCAGCGTCAACCGAGCGGAAAACGCTGGACGAAAGTTCTCGGTTTTTGGACAGGATAACGCTGTGCCCGATGATTTCGTAGCGTTTGGAACAGCGACCGTAAACATCGCCCAAAATTTCAGCGCGGTCAATGATACCTTCAGCGTTAACGAAGATAGTACGAACAATTCGATCGCTGTCTTGGCTAATGATACGATCGTTCCAGGAAGCAATGCTCAACTGTCCGTTCAAGCTGTCGGTACTCCGAGCCAGGGTGGCTCTGTCTCGATCAGCACCAACGGGACCAGCGTCTTCTATTCACCGAAACCCAACTTCAACGGCGTCGAAACATTCACCTACACCGTTCGCGATCAAACTGGCGCAACGGCTGTTGCCACGGTCTCTATGAGCGTGCAGCCGGTCAACGATAACCCCGTTGCCAACCCAGATACGGTCACCACCATTCGATCGAACGACTCGAATGTATTCATCGATGTTTTGAGCAACGACACTCAAGAGCCAGATACAGGCGAAACTCTCCGAGTCACGGCAGTTGGGACTCCCTCACAGGGTGGTACCGTTACGATCGACAACAACGGACTGGGACTCCGCTACACTCCCAAGAATGGATTTGTTGGCCAGGAAACGGTGTCTTATACCATCAGCGATGGGAACGGCGGCACTTCATCCTCCACGGTCACCATCCAGGTGGCACCAGCGGTCCCACCCCCAACCGTTGCCGGAGAATCCTTCACAGTCGCTGAAGATTCCGCCGCTGCCGACTACGATGTTCTTGCGAACGATACCCCTGCAGCCACCGGCGATACCCTGACTGTCACCCAGGTATCCGCAGCCAATGGTACGGCAACCATCACAAACAACGGCACTCGCGTTCGCTACGTACCGAACGCGAATTTCAATGGAACCGATCGAGTCGTCTACACCGTCCGATCCTCCAACGGGGGAACCGCGAATGCGACGATGACGATGACCGTGACGCCAGTCAACGATGCTCCGACCGCGGTCAACGATACGTTCACCGTCCTATCCCTACCGAACCAGACCGTAGATGTTCTGAAAAACGATACCAATGTCGACGCTGGCGAGAGCCTGATTATTACCGCGGTCACTCAGCCTGCAACAGGCAAAGGAAGTGTCAGCATCTCTGCCGATAAAAAGTCGATCTTGTACACGGCACCCAACACAGATTTCACGGGTTCCGTGGAGTTCCAATACACGCTCGGTGACGGCACCGGACAAACAGCTATCGGAACGGTCGCTCTTACGGTGGCTAACTTCGTCCCCCGCGATGTCGGCGTTTATTTTGCGAGCTCCAGCGTACAAGGGGTTGCCATGCAAGTAACCGGCAGCAATCTCACCGGCGGAATCAATAACAACTTCACGCCGACATACACCACAAACATGGTAATGCTCCAAGATGTAGGACCTGGAGCGTACGAGTTCTCGGTAAAAGCTCTGCCATTCTTCATTCCGCGTCAATCGAGCGTTGTAGTTCGATCCGGGTTCACCGATGGAGACAACCTATCGACTCCGATCGACGTGGGAGTTCGCGATCCTCGCTTCATGGACCTCAGCGATTTCACCAGCAGCAACCTGCGCAAGGCCTTTACCGCCGCAGTCGCGCCCAGTCAGTCGGCCGCATGGCATAGCGGAAATCAAGACTGGCGAAACTTCTCAAGTGTATCGGTGTCGCTGAATCAAGCAGCAACGCAATTGACCGTTACTACGACAGATAATTCCAACGTCACTCGACAAGCCACGTTGCCAACGAGCGATCCCAAGGTCGTTTTGCGAGGCCGAGAAGGAGAGCATCGGCTGTTCCGCATCGAGGCGGCTCCGAGCGAATTGACATTCAATGTGGTGCCCGCCACAAACAGCAACGCGAATTCGACAAGTGGTTTGTTGGGTGAAGGAGAAGGCTCCTCAGTGACCCAGTTGCCATCGAGCCGACTATCGCCAAACTCTGTCGACTCCGCGATGGCCGCCCCTCCCGTCGAGATTGAAGGGGTGATTGATGAAGTCGCCAAGGGTACGATCAGTCAAGTGACCCTCG
>CAYXFO010000653.1:0-2262 GCA_964464255.1 uncultured Pirellula sp. | reverse complement strand
GTCCGATTCGCTTTCCTTTGCGGTTTCGCGGGTTTTAAACTCACTTCCAGCTCGGGCTGTCTTCTCATATCTAAACTTCATCCGACCTCCGTCGCTTTGCACGACGACTCGGCAACCTGCCAACTCACCGGATGAAATCAGTGTCCCCACTCGGAGTCTCTCAAGTTCTCGCTTGCGAAGCGTAAGAAGGCCATTACCGCATTCATACGCGACTCGTCGAATCGCTTTGTATCCCATGGATATGCCTTGACGTTGGAGTTCATCGACGGCGAATTCAAAGCTATGTGTACCTGCCACGAATGGCACTGTACTGATGGTATGAGCGCGCTATCTCTCTAGCGGCTCGATGGATGTTTTTGCTACAATTCCACCAGCTTTGGCAATTGATGATGACTTCAAAAACCTGCCTTGGCTAAAATCCAGAACCTTCCTTGCGAGTTCGAACAAGCCAAGGAAGGTTTTTTCGTATGGTGTCTCTACCAAATTCAAGGCGCGAATGCACCTTCAAGTTTGAACGAGTCCTGAGCGCGTTTCCAGTCGAACGTCTTCCTGAACTGCTCCCCGAAGAATTGCTCCGCGAGGTCCTCGGGAAGCACAAATGCCTTTTCGGAGGCATCTTTCATTCGGCGATTGTTACGTGGGCTTTTCTTTGCCAAGTGATTCGAGACGGTAAGGACGCTACGTGCCAAGCTGCCGTTGCAAGAATCTCTAACTTCTTGATTCAGATGGGACGCAGTGCCCCTCATGCCAACACAGGAGACTACTGCTACGCAAGAGCCAAGCTCAAGGCATCCGCAATACGTGAACTCGCAATGCGGATCGCATCGCTCGTCCTTGAAAACCAGGATGAGTCTTGGGAATGGAAAAAACGCAATACCGTGCTGATCGATGGCTTTACCTTCAAAATGCCCGATACGCCCAAGAATCAAGCCGTCTATCCCCAACATACCGCCCAAAAGCCAGGCTTAGGATTCCCGATCGCTCGTGTGGTGGCCTTGCTCCATCTTGGAACCGGATGCTTAGTGGATGCTGCGATCGGGCCGTATCAAGGAAAGGATACGAGCGAGATCGCTATGCTTCGCCAACTCTTGCCGAGCCTCAAGGCTGGCGATGTCGTCGTTGCTGACAGGCACTTCTGTGGATATTGGTTGATTGCGATGCTGATGAAAAAGGGGATCCATGTTTGCTTCCGTAAACATCAAGCTCGCCATACCGATTTCCGTAAAGGAAGACGGCTTGGAAAGAACGATCATATCGTGACTTGGAAACGGGGAGCTCGTCCGAACTGGATGACCAAAGAGATGTATAGTAGTCTCCCCGAGCAGCTTGAACTCCGAGAGGTGAGGTACATGATTTCCGAGCCAGGGCGCAAGCAGAGCCCATTTGTTGTCGTCACGACGATGCTGGATCGATCTGGCAAGAATGGTGTCTCATCTGAGGAAATTTCAGAGCTTTATGGCTTTCGCTGGAACGTCGAACTCGACATTCGTAGCATCAAGACGCATCTGAACATGGATTTCATGCGGTGCAAGTCGCCACAGATGGTCAACACGGAATTCTGGATGAAACTACTCGCCTACAACTTGATACGAATGACGACTGGGCTTGCGGCCAAACAGGAGTCGATCCTTCCAAGAGAGATTAGCTTTGTCTCGACTTGTCAGTACATCCTATCCAACTGGGACTTGGCATGCTTTTCCACCTCGGAGCCCGATGCGTTCATTCGCCAATTCCTTCGCTGCATATCGCAATGTCGAGTCGGTCGTAGACCGGGAAGATTCGAACCCAGATGCGTCAAGCGACGGAGGGACCAGTACAAGCTGATGATGGAACCCCGAGACAAATTGCGACAGAGGCTCAGCAAGGGAGATAACTCGTTTGAGTGAAACAGTTTACGCAAGGCGTACAGTGCCATTCGTGCCTGGCACCAATCGAAAACGATCGATCGGGTGGCACGACTCAGAGCTCTGCGATGGGCATGCCGAAGATTGCGGCAATTGACCCTTGGCTTGGCACAGTTTGTGCACTAAAGTGTTGCTTCGCCACAAGATGTGAAAAGTGGCAGAAGGCTATTGGGCATATTCACTATTCGTTGGAAGGTTTCTCTTCATGGGACACGCAGCAGAATTTACCGAACAAGCATTCGATTCCGATGTTCTCCAAGCCTCCACCCCAGTTCTGGTCGATTTTTGGGCTACCTGGTGCGGCCCCTGCCGTCAGATCGCCCCACTGATCGATGAACTGGCTTTGAAATACGAAGGG
>CAYXFO010000652.1:0-2271 GCA_964464255.1 uncultured Pirellula sp. | reverse complement strand
GCGCAGACTGCGGATTTTCGATCCCAAGCCAGACTCGTGTTGATCCGTACGTATTTTGAGCCAGCGGAACAAGTCGCATTGGCCAGCCTCGTGAACGTGTCGATCGAGGATCTGTCGAATGAGTTGATCGCGGTCAAGGAGGGTGACGCATCGTACCAGACGGGTCGCGATGTCCGGTTCCGGTTGGATATTGTGGCGGCGTACGGATACACCTGTGCCTTGACCGGTTATCGCGTGACCACGATCGGTGGTTCCTCGATCATTGACGCTGCGCATATCCATCAGTTTTCCGAGTCGAGGAACAACGACCCCAAGAACGGGATCGCCTTGTGCAAGAACGCGCACTGGATGTTCGATCAAGGGCTCTGGTCGTTAGACGACGACTATCGCGTGCTCGTGGCCTGCGAAGCGTTCGATGAAGATTCCCCCGGCCAAAGATCGTTGCGCGACTTCGAGGGCTTGCAAGTATCGCTGCCCTCCAACAAAAACCTCTGGCCCGACCCACAGCACTTGGCTTGGCACCGCGAACACAAGTTCTGTGCGTGAAATGCATGCTGTGTGGGTACCCAAAAAATCGTTTAACCCGTAGCCGCAGGCGAGGGATGCATTCGCACGTTCAGGTACGCGTTGCTGGTGGGCCAGCGTCGGGACCGTGATCAACTACCCCTCCTCGCCCCGCAGCGGGGAGAGGAGGCTGGGAGGTGAGGGGCTTGTTTTGATCCAGTAAGAGTTGCGGACCTTTGCTTTGATCTGCCCCGAATGAGCTTAAACCGCAATGCAAGCATTTCGCGACCTGTCGAAACGCAATGCCTGTCCTTGTTTTCTCACCTACTCTACCGATACCAGTCCGGCGGCAACAAGAACTTGGGTCCGGACGGATGCACATGGATGGTGTCTGTACGACGCTCGACCCATTGCGTGAATGCAGCCGCGATTGCCGGTTCGTCTTCCTGCGATCGCAACCGCATTCCCAAATGCTGGGTGAGATGATTTCGGGCTAGGTAGCCATCGAATTTCGGTTCGGTTTCGTCTAGGCGGCAGTATGTTGCCATATCCATTAGGCCCGCATCTTGCGTTGGATGGACGGCATGTACGAGGATCGGAATCACGTACGCGCAAAACTTCGAGGGAGCGAACTGCTGGGAGATTGGGTCAAAGACAAAATAGGTAACCGTGCGCCGTTTCCAGAGAGCCGCATCGTCAGTCTCCATGACTTGGGCATTCCACCGATACAAATTACGAATCACATCGAACAATTCAGAGGCGAAGTGGATACGCAATCGATCCTTCGCGATGACCGGTTCACTGATCTGGAACGCCCGAGACATTTCGAGCCGGGCATCGAGCGGACTGCTTTGGAGCATTTGCAGAGAAGCATGGTTCAGACGTTTGATTTCCTCGGGTTCGATGGTCGGCAAAAGAACCGTTTGGAACGCGGGTATACCGATGTGCCGAAGTAGATGTACGGTATTGGACGCGAGATTGCGGCGTCCGCGATTGACATGGGAACTGACCATGGAGACGAACGAGTCGTCGGGGGAGAATGGTTTGAAGAGGTGTGCGGTCGCGAATTTCGCGTGGTTAGCGACTGGATCCGCCCGGCTGATTTCAAACTCGATCCACAATCGCCGCGAGGTTTCGTGATGGACGAGGCAGACATCGGCTCGGGGGCTATACCCAAGTCGGTTTTCAAGTTCCTTCGACAGCACGGGCACTTCGCAACGGCAATCCCAGCCACTCGGGCATAGGTCTGCGAACGCAACCTGTAGGTATTTCGCTAGAAGGCCCATGCGGCATCATCCGTTAATCGCGCGCTCTTGGAAGGTGTTTCATCGCTAACGGCATTCATCAAAAAGCACATCTCCGGGCGAGCGCAAACGATTCATGAGTCAATCAGTATAATCCGCCGCCAAACCAGCCGGAGGCTTCTCGTACGAGGCCCTCGGCTTTGCAGCCATCAACGCTCTGCGTTACTCAGGTCAAATCGATTCGAGCACGCCGGGGCGCGTCAAGCGATCCAACCGACTGAAGTACAAAAAGACGATTGGTGGCGGCAGGCCAACGGTTTCCACCGTGTAAATTCCAAGCGTGGGCATCCCATCCGCCAGTCCATGACCGTAGTCCTGAGTGATTCCATCCTGGCCAACCACCACCAATCGCGAGAGCTATCATTCCGACGCGCCGGACACGTTTGGTCAGCCCATTTGGAAAAGTCGAAAATGTGGGGTGGCATCCGCATCCATCAGCGGTTTGCCGATCGTGGCACGACGC
>CAYXFO010000651.1:0-2274 GCA_964464255.1 uncultured Pirellula sp. | reverse complement strand
TCGAGACAGTGGTGAAAATCGTCCGCGAATACTTCCTTAGCAAAGGGGAACGAGTTGCACGCAAATTCTTTTCTGAAAATGCCCTTATCGCTTATCGATGGCCACGATAGGTCGTGAATCCCGACTTATCGCGGCTTGCGACTTGTACCAATGTGTACTGAAGGATTTTCGGAGAGGGTTTCTAGTTACATATGTTTGACCGTTGGATCTGCTTGGTCGCCTGTCTTTATGCGGCTTTCGCTGCCACTCGCAGTGAAGGTCAACAAGTTGTATTGCCGACTGGACCAAACGACGTACAAACTCTGGAGTTGATTCCTCATCGGGCTGGCGGTTGGGTGTTTCCCCTAGTGAGTCCAACGCGTTTGGTTTGGCGCGATGCAGCGATGGCGAGCCACTTAGGAATGCAGAGCCCTCCCGAGGTTCGCTGGTTCGATCGATCCCTCTCAGAGTCGAAACAACCAGATCATCCAGGGCGATGGATCGCTTGGGTGGATGGGACTGCACCAAGCGGTCTTCCTTTCCGCCGTTCGTAACGATGATCGTCAGCGATGGGCAAGTGGTCACGCATGAGGCGTTTGGGGCCACCAAGGACGGAAAACCGATCGATCGCGATTATCGTTGCTGGATTGCCTCCATAACGAAAACGGTCACCGGTCTCATGTTTGCTCGATTCATGGATCAAAACCTGATCGGTCTCGACGATTCCTTGGTGTCTATGTTTCCGGATTATCCCGGAAATAATCCCCATGTCCCCACGTTTCGCCAATGCCTCAATCACACCGCTGGTTTTGAAGGCTATGGGGATTTTGGCGGAGTGAACAATCCTCACTTTGAAAACGTCATTCTGAACGCAATCGAGATTAATGAACCCGGCAAGGTGCACCGTTACAGCGGAACCGGCAGCACTTGGGCAACTCTTGCTGGGTCGTGGAACTTATCGAGGTCGTCAGTTTTTCAGGCCTGAAACTTTCGAACAGCTTCTGCCGCAATCTCTTTCCGTGACTGACGCCCCAGCTCACGGCTACGGAGTCGGACTGCATTGGATTCGACAGCGGCGACCATCCACGGAACCAGAGGGTCAACAGGATGGCGAACTGCTGTTCAGCAACAACACGATCGGCCATGGGAGTTTCTCCGGCTGTATCCTCGTAATCGATTTGGATCGCAAGCTGGTGATCACCCAAGCCAGACGGGAATTCCGGGAGCAAGATAATCCTTGGTTTCAGCGATACTTTGCCGTTGTCGTCGACGCATTGAAGCCTTGATTCTTGAGGCTGACGGACAAAAACGGATATACTGACCTGCCCCATCGATGTGTTGATTTCATGTTATGCATGAGTGCGTTGTTTAAAGGGACTTTGGGAATTTCACATGAAAAAATGGTTGAAGAGGATAGCGGTACTTGTTGTATGCCTGTTGGCTCTATCGGCTGGAGTGGGAGGCTATTTATGGGCCTACTACAATCCGAAGATCGATCGGACCAACGGTGTCGTGTACGGGCATCGCAATGGAACACCGCTAACGCTGGATGTGATCCGACCTGGTGATCCGAACGGCCTTGCCATTGCGTTTATGGTCAGCGGCGGTTGGAAATCCAAAAGTGCAGGGGAAGCTCCGGCATGGATGATGGCACCCTTGCTGAGGCGAGGATATACGATCTTCGCTGTGTGCCATGTATCCCAACCTGATTCTTTGATCCCCGAGATCATCGACGACATGCATCGCGCGATTCGTTACATCCGCTTTCATGCCGATGAGTACAAAATTGATCCAAACAAGATCGGTGTTACCGGCGGAAGCGCTGGCGGACATCTCAGCTTGATGCTGGCGACGCGTGGAGCTCCAGGATCGCAAGATGCCGAGGATCCGATCGATCGAGCTAGCAGCGCTGTCCAAGCGGTTGCGATCTTCTACCCTGTTACCGATCTGCTCAACCTCGGTGAATCAACCGAGAACCCAGGAGACGGCGGTCCACCCAAGAGTTTCATCCAAGGGTTCGGCGATGCGGGCACGGATAGGGAACTCTGGGAAAAAGTCGGCAAGGAATGCTCGCCGATCTATTTCCTAGAGCCATCCTTGCCTCCAACACTGATCTACCACGGCGATGCCGATACCCTCGTGCCGCTGGACCAAAGTCAGCGATTCCAGGCCAAGGCAAAAGAGATCGGAAAGGACGTCGAGTTGGTGGTCCATCCAGGGGGCGCTCACGGATGGCCGACAATGATTCTCGATATCGAGAGATTCGGCGAATGGTTCGACAAACACCTGCGCTAA
>CAYXFO010000650.1:0-2278 GCA_964464255.1 uncultured Pirellula sp. | reverse complement strand
TCGCCGCGCGCTTGGCAACATCAAGGGCCTATCGGACCCATGATCGGATGGTGGGATTCTCTCGCCTCGGAATCTCGAGCTAAATGGTGGCCGGAGATAGCGAGCCTATCTGAATCCCTAGAACAAGTTACCGTTGCATGGTACCCGGGCAAAGAAGCGAGTACTGCTCGTTATGCAGTACGTTTTGCATTCAAGGAGCCGAGGAAAATTCTGGATGTGATCGACACTTCGGAATGGTCCCCCAAAGCCTTCACCGGCGGGTCTGAAGGAGGGCGTGGTTCGATGTGGACGCGCAAGGATGGTGGGGATCTGGATGCGATGCTTTGCGACGACTTGAGCGCATCCCCAAGTGCTGTCACGAAGTATGTCACGTTCGGTCCATCGGATCTGCTGGAAACAATTCTGGCAACCAAGGAAACGCCCTTTGTAATGCGTCGCCAATTGGACATGTTGCGTCAGGCATCGGACAGTTCATCGGACCTTACGCTCCTTGTCGCACCGAGTTTTCTCTATGGAGATGGCAAAGAAATCCTAGGACCGGAGAGCCCGAAAATCCTCAGCCTATTAAGCCAATTAGTGGACGACAAAGTTCAGGCATTCATGCTACGAGCCCAATGGGACAAGGAATGGTATCTCGAATGGAGATCGCTAGGAAATGATCTTCAGGCTGCGACGAGAAATGCGGCTAACGTGAAAGCCCAAATCGAAACCGCGTCGAATCAGCTCGAAACAGCCTTGGTAACGCAGCCCGCAGACCCCTATTGGCGTGCGATCGCCAACCGGTTTCCGCAAATGCTTCGAACGCTTGGAAAATGGATGCGAACCGGAGCCGAAGACGGCCAAGTAGTCGTCAATGCCTACCTACCCCAAGAGGCGGTCTCCAATCTTGTCATCGGCTCATGGATGGCTGCGCAGAGAGATTGGAACTCGGTTGCCTCCGCACCCACCGCAACGAAACCAACCGTGCCTACCAAGAGTATCGAGCAATGGCTGGAAACTCCCATCACCCTCAGAATCGAACAAGACTCGCTGGAAAATGTCCTACAATCTATTGCAACAGAGTTGAAAGAAGCTAGCAACTCGCAAAGTGACCCTTTGCCCATGGCGATCAACGGAACCGCGTTCCAGAAGGATGGGATCACGCGAAATCAACAGGTTCGCAATTTCGAATACGCAAACACCCCCGTGCGACAGGTCCTCACAGCCCTGGCAAGACGAGCGAACCCGGTCACCACCGTACAGGCACCCAATGAGAAAGACCAAAAGGTGGTTTGGATCGTACTCGATGATCCCGCCACGCCGAGCAAGAAAAAACTGGATTTCACCACGCGAGCCTGGACGGATGCGAATCAAGCAACTCTCCCAATGGAATTTCTCTTGCCCACCAACTAGCACGCTCTGATCACATCATCTTCATGCTTCTGAAGATCCAGAGAACAGCGATCAACGATGACAATGAACGATGACAATGAACGATGACAATGAGCGGTCAATCAACCCGTATCAACCACCGGCCGAGGATAACCCTGCGCTCGAGCCTCTTTTGCTCGGTCCACCCCACTTGGTCCGAGCGGCCTTCGCACGGGACGAGAAAAAGCTCAAGTGCTGCATTATCCTTTACCTGATCGCAGGCACCATCGCCGCAATCCCGGCGACTGGAGCGGTGACCGTAGGCCTGATCATTCTTGCTACGCCGTCATTGAGTCAGAACCGTGAATACCATTTGCAAATCCTCGCAGCAGGTATCGCCTTCAGCATCTTATCGCTAGCGTACTACTGGACTGCCCTGGGGCTTTATCAACTCATACCATTTGCTACCAAACTGGGTATCGCACTCATTCTCCCCATCCTTGCCTTCGCACCGTTCGGAACGCTTGCTGGATGGCTCGCTCTGAATCAACTTACTTCTTCCTCGACAAGTCTCATTGTCACCAAGGAGTACCGTTCGATCGTGCGATGCACCGCCATGCCGCGTGAACGTCCATCGCTAGCTCTCATCGGCTTGATCGCCAGTCAAATCATGGTGGCTTTGCAAGTCTTGACGCTGTGTATCATTGCAGCCTCGCGATAGCTCATTTTGTCGTGCATTTGCACGAGGGAGCAGAGTTTGCATGGCTACTACTTTTTCTTTTTTTAGTCGTCATACTACACGATCGCGGTTGCGTTCGTATCCTCGATAGGGATGTGGACTCTGTGACAAGTGAGATGTATTGGTCTTGGAAGTCGACGGAATAAGGATCGATAGATAAGTGACGGATGGAGAACACCTGCAACACAT
>CAYXFO010000649.1:0-2279 GCA_964464255.1 uncultured Pirellula sp. | reverse complement strand
CAGTTCATCGAGCAGTTGGATACACCAGGCGCTGTCGCGAAAATCAAAATCTTTCCGGTTAAGAACGGCGATGCCGCATCGTTGGTTGAGACGTTGCGTGCCTTGATTCCATCCGAAAGTGGAACCGCTCAGGGGGGCAACCGGCTCTCAAGCTCCCCGGATGAGACGGCTCTCCTAGCCTTGCGATTTACCGTGGATACACGGGGCAATAATATCATCGCCATCGGCTCCGAGGGAGACCTTAAAATCGTCGAAGCGTTAGTGCGAAGGCTCGATGAACAAGACGCTGGCTCGCGAAAGAGCACGGTCTACCAGTTAAAGAACTCGCCAGCGGTGGATGTTGCGTTGGCGATCAATGAATTCCTGAGAAGCAAGCGGCAAGTGGAGATTGCGGCACCCGGTGCTTCTAGTCCGTTCGAACAGCTTGAGAAAGAAGTAGTCGTGGTTCCGGAGCCAGTGCAGAACAAACTGATCATGAGCGCGACCCCTCGCTATTACGATGAGATCGCTAAGCTGATCGAGGAACTAGACCAGCAACCACCACAAGTAATGATCCAGGTGATGATTGCTGAAATCACACTGGGAAACACCGACGAATTCGGTATCGAGATGGGACTTCAAGACTCCGTTCTCTTCGATCGAAGTTTGCTCGGAGATTTGGTGACTGTAACAAAAACGACCAACACATCAACTCCGGCGGGCGTGGTGACCGAGACCGTACAGGACGTTATCGCCGCTTCCAATATTCCAGGTTTCAATTTCAATGACACCGATCCGCTTGGAAACAGTGGTTCCGGGAAAGCGTTGAATTCCGCCAATAGGGTTGGAGGGCAAGGTATCTCAAACTTTAGTGTCGGACGAGGCAACGAAGAACTCGGTTTCGGTGGTCTGGTTCTATCTGCGAGCAGTGAGAACGTAAGCTTCCTGCTTCGAGCGCTGCAAGACTCGCGAAGGCTCGAAATACTGAGTCGCCCCCAGGTTCTCACGCTAGATAATCAACAGGCCTTCATTCAAGTCGGCCAGCGTGTTCCACGAATCGTCAATTCGATCATTACTCAACAGAACACACAAAATGTTGTCGCTCTCGAGAACGTTGGGTTGATTATCGGTGTAACACCTCGGATCAGTCCCGAAGGCAATGTGGTCATGGAAATCGACGCCGAGAAATCGAAGCTCGGACCCGAGAATGAGGGAATCCCGATTTCGATTGCGCAAAACGGCACAGTGATTAGATCACCCCGAGTGGATACGATCACTGCTCAAGCGACCGTCAGCGCTGCCGATGGAGAAACGATCATTTTAGGCGGATTGATATCGCGAAATACGCGAACAATTCATCGTCAAGTCCCGTGGCTCGGCGACATTCCTGTTATCAAGTACCTGTTCAACTACGACTTCAATTCGATCCAGCGAACAGAGTTGCTGATCATCATGACCCCGCATGTGATTCGATCAAGTGGAGATATGGAACGTCTCAAACAAGCCGAATTCGCTCGGATGAGTTGGTGCGAAGCCGACGTGTTCGAGTTGCACGGAGACGTGTTCCCTCAAACCGGAATGATGAGCCAACTCATCGAGGATGCCGATTGTAAACTTGTCTATCCCGATTCGGACCCTCGCGGGGGGATAGATGGCACGAGATTGCCACTGGATCGAGACTGGCGGGAAATACCCGAGCAGCAGGCTCCAGCGCGAGAGCCAACCTTGGAGCAAGAGATCAAGAATCTGAACGCTCCCGACTCATTGCCTCAGCCTCGTGTTGAAGGCTACATGCCGATGCGTTTGCCTTCAGCGGATGCACAAAGGCAATCCGCAAACGTTGGTTACCTACCTCCGACGTTTTCAAACATAAACTCCTCTCCTTCTCCGATCGATTCGAGTGTTGTCCCTGCGCGAGCGTCAGGTACAACGCAATTGCAACCCATGAATCGGGGAGAAAGTCGATGAGGAATGCCGACAGACGGCTGCATGACATAGCAATCCTGTTCGCAATCATGATCCTTGGGATCAGTTGCAATGGGTGCCAATTTGCGCCAAAGAAGATGCCGACTGTATGGCCATGGGACAAAGACGGGCCAAAAGATCTACCCGATCGCATTCTCGCCGTATGGTCGGATACCGTTCTGCACCAAAAGGGTTTGCCAGGGGTGCGAGGATTCGGCGGTCGGATTTATTTCTATAAGAAAGATAGCACGGATCCGATGGAGGTCGATGGCGGCCTCGCGATCTATGTTTTTGACGCAGAGGACTTGTCACCTGCCTCTCAACAGCCGCTCAAA
>CAYXFO010000648.1:0-2289 GCA_964464255.1 uncultured Pirellula sp. | reverse complement strand
GCCACTCTTGATCGCGATCGCCGCTGCATCCACCGTAACATTGGGCCTGGATTCATAGATGAACAATAAAACACCCAACGGCACACGGACTTTTTGGATTTGAAGGCCGTTGGGACGAACGCCTCCACCGAGTAACTCGCCAACCGGGTCCGGTAGCGAAGCGATCGAACGCAGAGCCTGCGCGATGGCACCTAGACGCTGCGGATTGAGCAACAGGCGATCGACCGCGGCCGGAGTCAAACCGAGTTCCTTCGCTTGGGAAACATCGCGCGCATTGGCATCGAGCACCTGATCAATTCGCTGCGCCAATCCATCGGCCGATCGCTCGAGCCACGCGTTCTTGATCGATGTGGACAGATCCCGCAACTGGAGCGAAGCTCGCTTGGCCCGCTCGGCCAGTCGACGGCTATACTGGGCAGGCCCCTCGGCCAAAAAAGGATCTTGATTATTGCTAGCAATCGCCATGAGACCGTGAGGAGTAGACACCGTGAGATGTAGGCGTGAGGATACAGGGAGTTTCGATCGGAGTATCGAGGAACCCACAGGTGCGGTCAATGGAGAATTCCAACGATCTCCAGGAGAGACGAGGCCGAGGGTTACCGCTACAATAATTGCTAGCAGCTTGTGAATTTCCTTCCATCGAAACTGCGAGGATACTTAGCATGGCACTTTCCGTTCGTGAGCCGATTTTGGTTCCGTTTGATTTTTCAACGCATTCTCGCTCTGCGGTCGACAAGGCTTTAGAGATCGCCGATTCGCCATCGCAGATTCATGTTCTGCACGTGTTACCCACGTTTGTACCGTTGGCCCCCGAAGGATTTCCTGTCGAGGCGATCGATGATCGAGTCCGTTTGGAGTACACGCAAAAGGCACTCGAAGAGGAGTTCGCGGACTCCAAGTATGCTGGCATTTCCAGAGAGGTCTTGATCGGTGATCCTGGGATCGTGTGTGTGGAGCGAGCGGAGGCGATCAAGGCTGGACTGTTGGTTGTTCCGTCCCATGGTCGGAGCGGTTTGTCTCGATTGCTGCTAGGGAGTGTGGCAGAGCGGATCATTCGTCTCGCGAAGTGTCCGGTTCTGGTTCTTCGGATTCACTAATCTCGCGACTCGGTTAGCGGATAGCGATCGAGTTTTGTAGCGGCTTAAGAATGTGTTCGACGATGTAATCATCCATCAGTTCGCGCGTCAGCCTTTCGAGTCGCTGGAGCTCTTCGACAAACGATTCGTCGGGTCCCAGGGAATCGAATCGGCGTACGGTGACGTAGACGCTGAGCAGTTCATCTGAGAATTCGGGTCCTCGATGATGCGAGGAACCTACGCGCGGTTCGAAGTTGATCCGAGCATGGGTGCGGAAGACATCGTCGAGCGAGATTTGGACCATGGGTTCGTAGGCCATGATTTGCGAGCCGGTCCGTTGCGAGATTGCTTCAAACCCCATGGGGAGACCGATGGCATCGGCCAGCAATTGGTTATGGTTCCCGCGATAGGCGTAATCGAAGCCGTACATGAGGCTGATGGCTTCGCAATCGAGGCGGCTGACTGACAGCATATAGGGGGCCATCTCGAGGACTTCGCGATGCTGCTCCATGGCTTCGTCGAGGGTGTTTGGATTGACGACACCGCTGCTGACGCGTCGCGACTCGACCGCGACCCATCGATAGGCGCCATGTTCTTTTTCCTCTTCGAGGATGAACTCGCCCCGTTCGCGTTGGTAGAAATGTTGCAGCTTGGGAAAGCGTCGCTGCATTTGCTCGAAGAAGTGGAGGACGGAATCGCGCCCAGTGGGCAAGTCCATTTCGGTTTGCAGCGTCACGTTTGCGTAGAAGTCATCGCTCAGGGAGCCGTAGGGATTCATGCTTGCTATTTATCCTCGAATCGAAGAGCAACGAAGGTGTGAAATCCAATGTCGAGGATTGCTCGATGCAATGCTCAGGACACCACGGATTATAGAGTGCCGTGACGCTGAATTCAAAGGCTTGACAGGTCGACGATTGTGGAATCATTGGCCAGGATAATATGGGGTGGGGTTCTCGCACCTAATTTAGCTGTAGCGGCTGCCAGACCCATAGGATCGGGTCCTGTTTCTAGGGGATTGATATGCATGAGGATCAGTCGTTGAATTCCATGTCGATATGCATTCTCCAGAACAGCATCGGTCCAACTATGTCCTGTTTTCTCTGCTAGTTCGCGTTGATCATCGCGGAAATTGCACTCATGAATTAACCAATCGACACCTTGGATCTTGGACCAGTAATTCGAGTCGGGGCGCGAGGTTGTATCGGTCACGAAA
>CAYXFO010000647.1:0-2308 GCA_964464255.1 uncultured Pirellula sp. | reverse complement strand
AGATGCCTCGAGGTGCTGAAGTAGAAACCGAAGAGGTTCGAGGATCTTCTTGCCGTTATCGCACATGCTTCGCGACTCATGTCCCTCCTTTCGTCGTTCGCAGATCTGAATACCTGCGGCCACCGTTCGATTTCCCTGTGGAAGCATCATGGTCTGGGCAAGCGGAGGCGGCGATCCGAATCCATCTCGAAGCAAGCTCTGAAAAACTTGACTGGGAGAAGACGACTTCAGGTCCGCTTCGCTTTTATTTGGGTGGAGCTGATGCCTGCGCTAATCGTCTCTTTGAATCGATCTGCCGCGAATCCCTTGGCTTAGGGTGGTATTCCCAAAAGGCCCGAAATGGTCGGTTTGATGAGAAGCGGATGATCCAGCCCGTGGGTTTGGCAACAGACCAATCGCTGCTCGATCCGAATCCCCGAATGCAGACCAGTTATAGAATCCTGTGGGAGTTCTTCGTGTTGCGTGAGAAGTTTCGTTTCATCGAAATCGACTCGACAAACGTCTGGACCGATGTTGCTGGGCCGAACCTGCAATTGGTTGTCTTCTTGCGAAGGCATGACTCAAATCTGCAAAAACTAATGTCTCCGGATGTGATCCAATTGGGTTGCACCCCAGCGGTCAATCTGTTTCACCACGAAGCCGAACCGATCCAAGTGTCAGCCAATCAGGTGGAATATCGAGTGATACCGAGTCACCGCAATCCGCTCGGTATGGAGGTGCATACAATCAAAGAGGTGAATGCGACTCGATCCGGAGGAGAGCAATCGTTTCCATTTCTGCCATTTTATGAGCCATCGCATCGGATGCGGACAGCGGATCGAGACCGCTACTGGCATGCATCGAGGCGGCAGCGAATGGAGGGAACCGATCGGATAGACCGAGGTACAGAAGTTTATCTGACAATCGTCGACCTGCACTCGCATCCGATTCCGGAAGATGACTTGACCCTTCACATCGATACGATTTGTTGCAATCGCGATATCGTCAACGACTTGACTCCGAAGACCAAACTGTATTATCACGGCGGGCCTCTTGCCGCCCGATTCCTTTCTTCTCCCACCCCAACACTTCGTCCAGTCCAGCGCGACGATTGGGTCTGGAAGTTGATTTCCCACCTGTCGCTCAACCACTTGAGTCTCGCAAGCGATTCCAAAGGGAAGTTGCTCAAGGAGGTGCTCGGGCTGTATAACTTTCAGGAACGAGATGATATTCGAAAAGCGATCGATTCGATTCAGCGAATTCGATATGAGCGGAGCACCGCCCGCGTGGTGGACCCTTCGCTCGATCTCGGAAAGGGGCCAGGAATATGCCGAGGACTCTCGATCACCCTAGAAATCGACGAAGAACCGCTCGAGGGTTTGGGTGTCTATCTTTTCTCTTGGGTGCTAGACCACTTCTTCGCGACCTTTGCAACAATCAATTCCTTCACCCGGTTGCGAGTTTTGTCGCGGGGAACGAACCAAGTGGTTTATTACGGCCCAGCGCGGTCCGGTTCCAAGATTCTGGTGTGACGCAATCATGGATGAACAGACCGCGATTGACCCGAAGACTTCAAACCATCTGAAGAGCCGTTTAGCCGTTGTTCAGTTCGTCCAATTCTTACGATGCTTACAGCGAGAGTCGCGGACCCGCATTGGCGAAGAGGTGCGGCTAGAGAGCCAACCGGTACGATTGGTCCCCGATGTGGAACCTTCATTCCCTGTTAGCGAGTTATCTTGGTGGCAGGATGCGTCCCCTGAAATGCCTCGGCCCATGTTAGCTGTCAACTTTTTTGGACTCATCGGTCCGAGTGGAGTTCTTCCCAATCATTACACGCAGTTGATTCAGGAAAGACTCGCTGTCAAGGATCGAGCGTTGCTCGAGTTTCTGAACATCTTTAATCATCGCATTCTATGCATGTTCTATCAGACATGGGAAAAGCACTCATTTGCGGTTTCCATGGAGACAGCGGTTGCATCCCAAAGACGAGCAACCGTTACCGAGGCCCTATGGGCGATCGTAGGGAATCGGCTACCCTCATCGCGAGACCGCCTTGCCTTTGATGATACCTCGGTCCTGTACTACGGAGGCTTGTTCGCAAACGAAAGACCGTCGCAGGAGTCTCTGCGCATGAGTATCGAAGACTTCACACGCATCACAGCAAGTATCGATAACCTGGTAGGCCAATGGTTGCGACTCGCTCCCGAGGATCAGAGCCGAATAGGAACCCACGCGTTCGGGGAACAGGTTGGAAACTGTCTCGGGGTCGATACAATCGTTGGCGAACGGGCTTGGGATATTGAAAATCGGTTCCGAGTATGTCTTGGTC
>CAYXFO010000646.1:0-2319 GCA_964464255.1 uncultured Pirellula sp. | reverse complement strand
GCGATAACGAGACCGTGTCACTCACCAATCGAGATGGATCCATAGCGTGCGATTCGATTAGCTTTAACATCCGTGGGTAATCGACCGCTTGCATACCGTGACTGCCGTAGATTTCTAATTCACCTGCGATCACCGCTGACATGGGGATAGGCGGGTTAGATTGCGAACCTAACATCAATCCAACTTGCACATGCCGTCCTCGTTTTGCCAAACATGCAATCGAATTCCAGCATGTTTGATGATTCCCCAAGGCATCGACGGAGACTTGAGCACCTCGACCTGTGATCTCCCGGATGCGCTGCACGACATTCACTCTCTCGGGATCGATCGATTCGGTTGCTCCCAATGCCGTGGCCATGGCCCGTCGCTCCCGGTTTGGATCGACCGCAATGGTCAAAGCGCCGATCGCTTTGGCGATCATCAGCGCCGACAACCCCACACCACCACAACCGTGGATCGCAACCCACTCGCCAGCACGAACGCGAGCTTGATCGACTAAGGCTCGAAAGGATGTGGCGAAGCGGCAACCCAAACTGGCTGCGGAGACGAAATCCACGGCTTCTGGCAATGCAACCAAATTGACATCGGCAAATCGTATCTCGACCTGCTCTGCAAATGCGCCCCAATGGGTAAAACCTGGTTGCGTGTAGGCATCGCAGATATGCGTATTTCCCCGTTTGCATTCCTCGCAACTACCGCAACCACAACAGAAGGGCGCCGTGACTCGATCGCCAGGTCGCCATTGCGTAACCGCTTTGCCAACAGAAACGATTATTCCCGCTAACTCATGCCCTGGCACATGCGGCAACTGAACCTCGGAATCATGCCCCATCCACGCATGCCAATCGCTTCGGCAAATACCGCACGCATGCACTTGGATGATCGCGCTGTCGATGTGAGGTTCCAGATCCGGTACATCTCGCAAATGAAGAGGGGACTGGAAACTATCGAAAACGGCGGCTTGCATGTTGTTCTCTCAATCGTCTTCCTTAACGTCTGCTCGCGCTCGAGCTTTAGCTGGCACTCGGAATAGTTCCAGGCCACGCTTCTGCCGTATTGGTTACTTTCGCTTCCACCTTGGAAGTGCTACCCGCAAACCAATAGTCGAGGTACAGATAGATTACGGGAGTCGTGAAAAGGGTCACAGCCTGGCTGACGATCAAGCCGCCGACAATAGCGATCCCAAGCGGTTGCCTGAGTTCCGCTCCATCGCCTCGTCCAATCGCCAAGGGTATTCCTCCTAAAATGGCGGCGACAGTTGTCATCGTGATCGGGCGAAATCGTCGCAAGCACGCTTCATGGATCGCTTCGCGAGGGCTCCAGCCTCGCTCCTGCCTTAGTACAATAGCAAAGTCGACCATCATGATCGCATTCTTCTTGACGATTCCGATCAAGAGAAGGATTCCAATCAGACCGATCACATTCAGTTCGATGCGAAACAGGATCAACGCCAGAATAGCACCCACACCGGCAGAGGGAAGGGTCGAGAGGATCGTGATCGGGTGTATAAAACTCTCGTACAGAATACCGAGCACGATGTAGACCGCGACGATCGCGGAGAGAATGAGTAGCGGTTGATTGGATAGGGACGCTTGAAAGGCCTGTGCGGTTCCTTGAAAGCTTCCTTGGATGCTGTTGGGCATACCGATTTCATTCCCGGTTCGCTGAATGATGGGGACAACATCCCCGAGGGCGCTGCCCGGGCTCAAGTTGAAGGATATGGTGGATGACGGGAACAGTCCTGAGTGAGCAACCGACAGAGAAGTGTTACGGCTTTCGAGCGAGTACAAGTCCTGGAGTGGAACCTGAGAATTATTGCGAGTCCGCACAAAGATGTGCTTAAGCGATTCGGGGCCTTCGGCAAAACCTCGTTCGAGAGTCATCACAACGCGACGTTGGGTCAACGGCAAATAGATGGTCGAGACGGGTCGTTGGCCAAATGCGTCGTACAGTGTGTTGTCGATGGTGGCGATATCGATTCCCATCGCTGCTGCCATGTCGCGATGGATGACGAGCCGAGACAATTGCCCTTTGTCCTGTTGATCGGTGTTGACGTCGGTGATTTCGGGAATCTTCTTCATCGCTGCCATCAACTTGAGAGTCCATTCGTTGAGCTCTTTCAGGTCGCCGCCTCGCAGCGTGTACTGAAATTGAGCCCCCGAGGGACGTCCACCGATCCGAAAATCCTGAACTGGTTGCATGAACATGTTGGCGCCGCTGATTCGACCGGTCTTCTTGCGAATCGAAGCGAGAATCTCATCGATTGTTTGTTTGCGCTCGCTCAGCGGCTTCAAAGTGACGAACATGCGAGCGCTGTTG
>CAYXFO010000645.1:0-2334 GCA_964464255.1 uncultured Pirellula sp. | reverse complement strand
CGTGTAACCCTACGGATAGGGATCCGTAGCATGGAAGGGAGTGTGGTGGTATTGGACTGCGTTGAGTCGCATTCTTCCTCGCTTCGGCCTGTCGTTCACAGGGTGCTTGAGATGTCGCGCAGGTTGCTGCAAACACTCGAGATTCCTGTCGAATTCGGCTGGACTTTGTGCGCGAAGTGATCCTCCTGTGAGTCCCGTGATGGACGGGATTTTTGTTGACGAAAACCAATCAAAACACAGCGAAAGGACAAGAACATGATGCACGAACATGCATTCGATGACGCACCACGACTGCTGACGAGCAAACAGGCTGCTGCTCAACTCAATATCTCGCCTCGCAAGCTTTGGTCGCTCACCAACGCCAAGAAGATCGCTTCCGTTCGGATCGGACGATGCGTTCGATACGATGCCCAAGATATCCGATCGTTCATCGACAAGAACCGCGGAAATACGAGGTCCTAAGACATGGCGAGTATCTTCAAACGAACGGGAGGCAAGTACTACTTTATCAGCTGGGTCGATCACCATGGAAAACGCTGCATCAAGAGCAGCGGCACCTCGGACAAGGCTGCAGCGCATCGTATCGCGAACAAATTGGAGACCGACGCGGCGCTTCGACGTACCGGTGTGATCGATCCGCGACTGGAAGAACTGGCGAACGCGTCCAAACAGCCCGTTCGCGCAGCATTCTACGATTACCGTACCGCTCTGCTCGCAAAGGGTACCGGGACGACGCACATCGATAACACGGAATCGAAGGTCCTTGCCATTATCAAGGCCACCAACTTCTATGCCATCGCTGATATCAGCGCCGACAAGGTGAATCGCTTTGTGGCTCAACTCAAAGACGAAGGTCGATCGCCACGTACCATCGGAGCCTACCTCCAAGCTATCAAGGGGTTCACGCGGTGGCTGACCAGGCATGGCAAGCTATCTTTCGATCCGCTGATCACGCTGTCGAAACCATCCACAGAAACCGATCGACGCATCGTGCGACGGTATCTCAGCCATGAAGAATGGCAATGGTTGGACGCGGTCACTCGGAAACGCGAGACGCGATTCGGGATGACGGGGATCGAACGGTCCATGCTCTACAGCTTGGCGATCCAAACCGGACTGCGCTCGGGAGAGATTCGATCGCTCACACGCGGCAAGCTGCATTTGACATCGAACCCTCCCTTTGTGATGGCCGATGCAGGCGCGACCAAGAACAAGCGGGCGGCAAGGCAATACATCCAACCGGAGCTGGCTCGAGAGCTGCAGTTGCATTCGGGACGGAAACTGAAAGGGGAGCTCGTCTTCGGTTTGCCTCACGCCTGCACGATGCCGGACATGCTGCGGGAAGATCTGGAAGGGGCGCGGCAGGCTTGGCTCCAGACCAAGGACGATCCCCAGGAACGTTTGGAGGCGGACGAAAGCGATTTTCTGCAGTCGGTCGACAGCGACGGCGAGCGGATCGATTTCCACTCGCTCCGTCACACGTGTGCGACATGGTTGATCCACTCGGGGGCGGATGTCAAAACGATCCAGTCGGTGATGCGGCACGCCGACATCAAATTGACGCTCGACCGATACGGGCATTTGTTCCCGGGATCGGAGGCGGAAGCGGTGGCCAGATTGCGAGACGCGTTTCGTTCGGTGGAGCTGTTTCAAGTAGCGACGGATGAACACGCCTTCCAGCTGGTACCAGCGAATTGATACCAGCCACAACACGCCCTTTGCGGAGCCTCAGGGATGTGCCATCCAAACCTTTTCCATCGTTGTGTATCCGCATTCATCAGTGATTTAGGGATTGCGCGACGATGTCAATGCAAGGAAACGCTCGATCATTTGCTGTTTTCTTGTCGATTGATCGACGGCGTGTTAGGATCAAGAAGTAACCAAGAAAGTCGTGCGCTACCGAACCAATGAATGCGGGAGTCCTCGCCCATGAGCAGCCTGAAGGATACGGATATCAAAAGCAAGGTCAACGAGACCCTTCGGACCCTTCCAGATGACGCTTCGTGGGAGGATGTGATGTATCGAATTTATGTGAGACAAAAGATCGAAAATGGAATGAAGGATGTTGCACAAGGCGATACCCTTTCGGTCGCTGAGGTAAGAAAGCGATTCGGGTTGACGGAATCATGCGGGTAGAATGGACCCGAAATGCCATCACGGACCTCGCTGGGATCTACGAGTACATCGCGAAGGACTCGCCAAGATATGCTCTGCTCACTGCTCCACGCCCTTCGAAGACTCAGGGACGTGCCACCCCAAACCTTTTCCATCAGTGTGTATCAGTGTTCATCAGTGGTTTAGGGATTGAAGCAGAACATCCAAACAGTCGCCGGC
>CAYXFO010000644.1:0-2337 GCA_964464255.1 uncultured Pirellula sp. | reverse complement strand
CTCCGCTCCGGAGCGGTTAAGTACCGATTTCTAGAACTCATCGCGAGGCCATCGGGGTCTCGAACGATCGGGCAAACGCGAATTTCAATGTCCAGGTCGAATTCCTCGACCATCGCGCGAATGACGGCGGACTGCTGGTAATCCTTTTGACCGAAAAAAGCAGTCGTCGCCGGGAGGAGATGGAACAACTTGAGAACGATGGTGGCGACGCCGCGAAAATGATGGGGACGGACGACCCCTTCCCAGGACGAAGCAACGATCGGTGGAGTCACATAAGTCGAATGATCTGGCAGGTACATCGCGGTGGGAGATGCAGGAACAAAAACAGCATCGGTGCCCAAGTTCCGAAGTCCCTCCAGATCCGCTTCCAAGGTCTGCGGATACTTTGCCAAGTCTTCACCTGGCCCGAATTGCGTGGGATTCACAAAGATCGTCGCGATCGTCGCATCGCATTCCTGTTGGGAGTGGGTGACAAGGCTGTGATGCCCAGCATGCAGGGCGCCCATCGTTGGCACAAGGCCGATGGTCTTGCCTGCCTTGCGCTGCTGAAGCACCCAAGCATGAGCCTCTTTCTTTTCGCGGAAGACGATCATCGTTGGTTCGCACTCCTCGGTGCACGCTCAAGCATCCGTGTATTTTTTCCTAGTCGACCCTTTCGTCCACATACCACAAGCCATTGTCAGTAACCGGCGCAAGAGGGCAATTCATCGAAAGAAGCGCGGAAGCCAGTTCGGCGGCAGCCCACTGCGGTGAATCAATTTCGAGCCGATACTGAGGCCAGGAAAGGTCGCTATGCCAAATCTGATGGGTCGCAGGCCAGCGGCTCTCCGGCGTCGTCCATTGGAGGTGAGCGATCAATCGAGGGGAATTCCCCATCCTGGAGAGTCCCATCGTCTGGTCCGCGGCGGCGGGAGATGAACAGGCCGGAAAGGGAATTGCGGGGAGGAACGAAGCCACCCAGGGCACGCGGACGTGAGGGGGGACACCAGGCGTGCTTTCCATAAAGACAGTGACTCCAAATCGCTCATGGAGCGCGTGGCAAAGGGACTCGCGCATCTCCTGCGTCCCTCCGGTAAGAGCCAGGGAAGGTGGGGCTTGTTCAAGGTGCTGGGCAAGCTGAGCGATGGTCCAGCCGATCCGCGGATCACGCCATGCCGCAGCAATCTCAGCGGCAGGGATGAGGACGAACCGGCGCGCCATATAGCGGGGGTGGGGGACGGCGAGTCGCCGATTCTCCCCCTGCAGGTCTCCGTAGAGGACGACGTCCAGATCGATCGCGCGCGCGTCCCACCGCACGGCGCGCTCGCGACCCAAATCGTGCTCAATTTGCTGCAACAAGCGGAGAACGTCATCAGCCCCCAGCGACGTTTCAATCCGTGCAACGCCATTAAGAAACGGTTCTTGGCCCTTAGGACCACCAATCGGAGGAGTCTCGTAGAGACGACTGGCGACAAAGTTCCGCACCTGATCGTGGTCCGCAATTGCCGCCGCAGCACGACGTATGCGCGCGAAGCGATCGCCGAGATTCGATCCAAAGCTGAGCAAGCAATACGGCATCGCGAATAACGAGCGTCCGAGAAAAAGCATTCACAGAAGACCGCGGCTTAGAGTAACCGAATCTTCCCTGCGAGACTATCGGAGCCTTTGATTATCGCCTCACGATGGAGGTGGAAGCACCTTACGGTTGCGGTGGAAGCGAAGAGAAAAAAAGGAGGGACTTCCGTTTCACGGGCCGTTATCAACGCATCCGTCAGCAGTATCCATCGGTGCCGCCTCCCTTATAAACTCGTAAACGAACCCACTCGATCACGGGAGTCTATGATCGGAGCAACATGTCGGCTTGTCGCGAACTCGACGGAGCGGTAGGAATGCACTCTTTTTCCAAGCACTCCCTCGAGTCGTAGACCAGCCCTTCAAAGAAATCGAGAACAACAACCAGCAGAACATCGCCAATCTTGATCTCTCACTTGCATCGAATCCAACTGGCGTGATGGCGATTGTGTCGACTCTGGATAACTTGTCAAGTATTTTCTTTTTGGAGGAACTGGAAAAGAAAGGCAGGAGAGGAGCGAATTGTGAGCAGGTAGTGGCGAAATCTCAGAGAAAATGCGGTAAAGAGTTTGTTTGTCGACGCGGGCACGGTTGAGAAAAAATGTTGAAAAGGGGTAGAAAAGCTTGAATGACAATCGGATTGATGCGCGAGACCCGAAGGTGACATGGAGCAGCCCCTTCGTCGAGCAATGCCATCGACTCTTGGGAGAGGCGATGAGCGAGCGGTTGGGAATATATCCACTTCCTGAGGGGTTTCGTCTAAGTGTCATCATACCCGTCTTCAAC
>CAYXFO010000643.1:0-2340 GCA_964464255.1 uncultured Pirellula sp. | reverse complement strand
GCCATCCTAGGGATCTCCATTGCAAGTGGACCCTTGCTTCCCCCCTATAGCTGGGTCGAACTGGGATATCGTCCGACGTGAGTGCAACCCTGACTTGGTAGGAAGTACTCATCGGAACGGTGCGGCCCGTTTCATCGGTTTTCGTATCGAGTGTACCTCCGCTAGCGATTGCCAACTGCGGCGGTGCTTCCTTAATCTCCGAAGTGGAGAAGCTGTCGATGTTCCCTTTAACCGACTCGAGTCGGGCGGATTCGAGCATGATGCTGACCTTGTCGCCTACCTGTAAAAGATCCCGATCGTGCTGGTCGACGATCATGACACCTTCCATGACAGGTTTCGGAGCGACTAAGCAGATCAGGTCACCCTCTTGGAAATGAATGTCGCTATTGACCGGATCGAATGGATCTCCGGACCATGAAGGGAGTTGTTCTTGGGCCTTGGCAGCACGGCTGTCGTCTTTGGGAGGTGGACGGAAGATGATGCCGTCGATGGGGCTGCGAATGATCAAGTTCTCGTATTTGTCGTCCAGCACTGCGTACAGTTTCATTTTTGTTTTGACATCGTCTTCTTGCAGGTGCATGTATTTCACCTGATCGGGGTCCGAGGCAGCGATTCGCTCGAGTTCTGACAGTTTGATTCGGGCCGTTTGCAACTCTCCCCAGGCCTTAGTCCGTTGGTATTCCAATTCCGAGTTCTCCAACTCGCACAAGATTTCGTCCTTTTGGACGATGTCCTGTGGCTTTTTGTTCCATTGTTTGACCTTGCCGGCGGAAAGAGTTCGAACATCCTTGGCCGCCTCTGGTTGAATCTCGGTCGGGCAATAGACGTAGAAGGGTAATGGAAAAAAGGCAATGAACCCGAGGATGGCGGTTGCGACCGTCAAGCTGGTCATCACATTGCCACTCTTGATTTTGGTGGCTTTGCCGGGGGTCTTGAAGAATTTGTAGGTTGCTGTCAAACCGGGAACAATCATTCCAACGACTCCTGCTACTGCAAAAGCTCTACCCAACGATTGCAGTCCGTACGGTTTCAGAACTGCGTTTAGAAACATAATGATGCTGAATGCGACGACCCATCGGTAGACGAACGACGCGATGGTGTAGATGCCGAACATGAAGCGATTGCGCTGGGGCAGGAATGGGTTATCCTGCAACTCCAGGCCCAGGCAGTTCTTTTGGAACCAACGCTTCAGGATCTCGTTGGCTTTTTGTCGAAGGTTGGGTATTTCGAGGATATCCATAATGATATAGTAGCCGTCGAAACGTAGAAGTGGGTTTCCATTAAAGACGACGGTACTAACCGAGCAGATGAACATGACGCTCAGACACAAGAAGTGGAACATGCCATCTTCGCTGAACCACCACAGGAAGGTCGCGATCGAAGCGAGTATCAACTCGACGTACATCCCTGCCGCACCGATAAAGACGCGTTGCCATTTGTTGGGAAGCATCCAGGAATCGGAGACATTGCAGTAGAGGCAGGGAGTAAACACGAGAAACATTAAACCCATTTCGTGGCATTCGCCGCCGAATTTTTTGCAACTCAACCCGTGCCCGAACTCGTGGCATATCTTGACGATCCCCATGGTCAGTCCAAGGTAGATCCAGTTGTTGGCTGCAAAGAACGTTTCAAAGGTGGGAAGTTTACCGCGGAACTCTTGGTAGTTCACCAACACGAGGCTGATAGCCGCCAGGCCAAAGCACAAGGCCAGAATCAGAGCCCAAGTGGTGAAGAGCCATCCGAACCAAGGAATGAGAGCGGTGAGGATTCGTTCGGGATCGATACCTCGAAAGCGGATGGCGAACACGTTCGACAGCTTGCTGAGCAGTTCGCGGCGTTTCTTTTGTTCTCCTCGACGCCGAAGGGGTTTGCCTTGACCGCTGGCGTGGGAGATGACCAATCCGCTTCGGTGCAGCATTCCGACGAATTGCTGTAAATCCTGAAGAGAGATGCGTTGCGGTGCGAATTCGGCTTGAAATCGTTCTTTGATGGTCTGCAGGGAGGTTTTACCATCGAGCATGTTGAGGATGGCAAACTCCTCTTCATGGAATCGGAAGTAGTTGAGCCCTACAGGTTCCTTGACAACCCAGTAGACGCGACCGTGATATTTATGGCGTCGTGATTCCAGATCGGGTCTTCGGCGCAGGCGGAGGGGCCGCATGGCGCTGTTGACCAGGGAATCAGCCATCGTTGTCATGTCGTTTACCTATTCGTCGCTTACCTATTGGGATAGATTTCGACCGTTGCATTCATCTTGCCGCGGAACAGGTATTGTCCGTTGACAACACGGTTGTCGATCTCCACCCATACTCCATATTCATTTTTGCCATCGACGGCTAC
>CAYXFO010000642.1:0-2342 GCA_964464255.1 uncultured Pirellula sp. | reverse complement strand
CATCAATCGCGACCCCTGAATCTCGATGGAGAACCACCTTCCGTAGATTCATGCACTCGAACCCTAGTTCGACGTGTTCGCCTTCTTGCGAGTATCGTGCTATCGGATCGCGTTGTCAGAAAATTGAATGGTTTTCTTCGTGTCGGTATTTCTCGCTTAACCTGCACATTCGGCAACTCAGCGGATGCGATTGCTTGTAGTCCCCTTACAGGCTTGTGTGAAACCTCCTAAAGTTTTCTTCCGCCAACTGTCAAGAGCGCGACATCAATGGGGTTGAATGGACTGGGGCGACTATAGCGGCTGGTTGAGTACGCGACGTTGCACATGCCTTCAACCAGGCCTTGCGTTGATACATTTCCAGATCCGCACGCTTCACGACTTGCTCGGTGCATTCCGAATCCTCTCGCCGCATGGCAAAGCCCACTGCGACCCCAACATGGATCACGCCTTCTTCGAGATAGATGGGATCCTGTAAACTCGCTTCGATGGCATCGCGCAGCGCCAGCACATCCTGCTCCGATAGCACTCGTCGAATGACGATCGCAAATTCATCGCCACCCAGTCGCGCTAAGTAGTCCGATGGTTGCAGCAAAGCTCGGAACCGCTGCGCCGATATCCGCAACAGCGCGTCACCGGCGGCATGCCCGTACCGATCGTTGACCGCTTTGAAACCGTTCATATCCATGTAGACCAAAGTGAAAGCCATTTCGCGACATGCATCGAGTTCACTGAGAATTGCCTCAAAACCCGCTCTGCTTCCTTCATCGGTCAAGGGGTCTGTGTAGAGTTTCTCTTCCAGCGACTGCACGGTGCGCTGCTGCTCGGAAACATCCGTGAAGACCGCAAGCGGAATGTGATCGGAAGGCCAATGGATATCCCATACATGGAGTGTTGAGGTTTCCGATTGCAATGTCGTCGCGCGTTCGCCGAGTACGGCCATCACCTTGCGTGCCAAAATCGGGATGCCCTTTCCGTCAGGCTTCATCAAGCTGGCCAGTTGGCTGACGGCTGCTTCATTGGCTTTTTTGATATGCCCCATCGCATCAAACAACACCACGGGTTTCAGGCCGTCACCGTACGCACGCCAAAGCCAAACTTCTTCGGGGCTCAAGACACCTGAAAACAACCCGGACAACAGTTCGTGGATTCTCAGACGCATTGCCAATGCAACCTTCATCGCCGCCATCGACGCAATCAATGTGGTGGCGGGTTTAGAAGGCTGTCCATACATTACCGTCATCACCCAGCACGTCGCCAAGCAGAAGATCATGCCTCCCATGATACCGACGAAAGCCAGCTGGACGTTGACGGTCCGTAGCCCGATCACGAATCCAAACGCGAACGTTGTAATGAAGACGAATCTTGATAACCAAAGCCCTAAAGAAAAAACATTCGCGTAGCTCTGAAGCGACGACGCAGTCCCCATTGCAAGCACAACTCCCCGATCCGCATATCCATGCACGGGAAGAGTCACGGAGGTGCGAGCAATCTGCCGATCGATCGAAATGATGACCAATTTGTTCGCGATGTCCTTGGGTGCGATCAGTCCTCCATGCAACTCCTCTAAGCTGACTTTCCGAATACCACCCAGATCCAATCGCGAGTCAATGGGAGTCACATCATACGCATGCAACCCGCTCGCAAGCCAGATGCAAGGATTCGCGCCGAGTGTGGGGCTGTACCCAGACATCGTCCTCATCCGACCGTCGGTATCGGGCGCTAGACTGGTTTGTACCTCCTGGCACAATTCCCTAATACTGTCTTTGGTTCGAAGGAGTGGGCTTTTTTCGACAGGTATGGCGACTCGATCACGTCCGAGATTTCGGAGCGCCTCCAACAGAGCCGTCTCCTCTTCGGGCTGGATCACCCTCCCTAGATTCAAATCCAACAGAATGCGTTTCGCTTGACCGCGATCCAATAGCGACAGCGTATCTGCAAGGTACTTGCGACTCAGTCGCTCGCTTCCATGATTGACAACATCGTTCGCGGTCACGCTGACCAAGAGAATGTCTTTCGGAAACGCTTTCCTTTGATAGGCGAGAAGAAAATCGGTCCAGAGGCGATCGATCGGTAGTACAGGGCTGAAAACCCAAAACGACAGAGCAATCGCAGCTGCGAAAAAAAGCGATCGCAGGGTTTTCCCTTTTTTCATCAACGCACTCTGCGATCTGGGTTTTGATCTACTGACACTCGAGGTACCTAGAACTCAAATAACCTAGGTCACCGCCGACGCGAGTCAATTATGTCCTTCGTATCCGTCAAAGCCCTTGCCGAGCAATCGGCTGCTTCGGCGGCGAGGGTGGCTGTGGCGGCTTCGGTGGTGGTGGAGGTGGCTTTGGAGG
>CAYXFO010000641.1:0-2344 GCA_964464255.1 uncultured Pirellula sp. | reverse complement strand
GTATCTTTGCGATCGTGCCTACACTCGCTCTGCTAGGGCCGGATTTCTCGAGCAACCGCATCCAACGTTCGTGGTTTCGATTGGGGAGACTACCGGGTGAGGTATGGTTGCAGACACAATTAAGGAATCTGCTGGGGTGGGTACTCGCCCGCCGAGCATTTGTGTTGGTGGGTGTGCTGGTGCTGGCGGCGATTGCGATCGCTGGATCAACACGGTTGAGAGTTGAGACCGATTTTCTCAAGAACTTCCAGACTCGCTCGCCGATCGCACTGGCCTATCGGGCTGTGGAGACCGAGCTCGGTGGGGCTGGTATCTGGGATGTCACTGTCCCCGCGCCGAACGTCATCACTCCCGAGTATTTCCAACTCGTTGAGTCCTTGACGCGAGACTTGCTGGCGATCGAGATCCCAGGGGATGAGCCGCTCAAGCTGACCAGTGCACTCAGTTTAGCGGACACCGACCGTATTGCGAACGGTTCCGCGTTGTTGCGAGTGATGCCGATCGAAGCTCGGTTGCTCGGTATGAAACAATCGATGGGGAACTTTTTCGAGACGCTGTTGGTTCAGAAAGGAGAGGAACGATTCCTTCGCATCATGCTCCGAGCGCGCGAGCGAGCAGAATCGCGGCAGAAGACTGCCCTGATCTCTAAAGTCCAACATACGGTCGAGGATCATTTGCGGCAGGACGCTTGGAAAAAATGGAGCGGCAGGTCTTCTCCGGACAAGGGGTTGGAAGCGACCTCGCCCATTCATGGGGCCGCTGGCTATTACATTCTGTTGACACGATTGGTAGAGCATGTGGTCGCTGATCAGTGGCTGGCATTCGCGGTGGCAACCCTAGGTATCGCACTGGCGATGGCATGTGCCTTACGCGACATGCGATTAGCCATCATCGGGTTGATTCCAGCCGTCCTCCCAAACCTTGTGGTGCTGGGGGTATTGGGGTGGAGCGGCACTGCGGTGAATCTTGGAGCGGCGATGATTGCTGCGGTCTCGATGGGGTTGGGAGTGGACTCATCACTTCATTACCTAGTACGGTATCAGCGAGAGCGTAAAGAGGGGCGGGCGCAACGAGAGGCGCTGCAAGTCTCGCAGGGGGAAACCGGTTTGGCAGTCTTCATGGCGACGATCGCGTTGGTCGTCGGGTTTGCGTCGATGGGTTTCAGCGAGTTTCTCCCAACGGTTGCGTTTGGCACGTTGGCAGCCTGGACGATGCTCGGGGGCTTGATTGGCAATCTGTGCATCCTGCCTGCCCTTGTATCTTTGGTCGAGCGGGAAAAGTAGCTGGCGTTGCAGGCCGATTTCCTGCATCGGCAGGACTAATCGTTAGGGTCCGTGGCTGCCAAACCCGTAGACTAGAAAAAGTTTGCCAAAGGTATCCGAACGATTACTTCGTCCTTACTTGCGACCGGCACCTAAAAGGCTGTACGATAGACGGTTCAGTGGACGATGGTGAATTCCATAACAGGTCTTATCTATTCATCTTGGCTGGAGTGTTCATCGTGATTCGATACACATGCGATCGTTGCAAACGGGACATTGATCCGTCGACAGATCTTCGGTACATCGTGACGGTTGAAATCGAAGCGGCGGGGGAGACCGATGTGACCGACTTGGTTGATGAAGTCGATCACCTCGAGGAATTGCAGGAGATGCTTCAGGCATCGGATGAGATTTGCGCGGCGGTTTTCGATGACGACCTTTACCAGCGCAAACAGTTTGATTTGTGCAAATGCTGCTTCCAGCAGTACATTCGAAATCCGCTGGCTCGCGATACAAGTGCCGCAATCGGTTACAGCAAAAACTGAGGTCGCAAAAACGGAGGTCGCTGTACTCCGCTGAGTCGCGAAGCAACTAGGGGTTCGGTAACTCGCCAACACGGCCCAGCTCTGAAGCGGCCTTCAAAGCAGCGATCACACAAGCTTTCGCAAACCCGTCTGAGGGGATCGTTCGTATCGATCTGCCGGAGACAAGGCTTATTTCTTGCTCCCAAGCAAGCGGCCGGAGGAGTCGTAATAGCGGGTCGTACCGTTGCGTGTTTCGGAACGGCCCTGATAGGATCCCGAGGGACTGTAGAAGCGGGTCGAATTACCCGAGGTCTTGCTACTTCCCGAACTGCGCCCCGTCCGATCGTAGAAACGGGTTTGGTCGCCTCGCGTTTCTGCTCGCCCCTCAGCACTGCCACTGGGTGTGTAGAACCGAGTTGAATCTCCACGACTCTCCGCACGCCCGATCGTTCGTCCTGATGAATCGTAGAACCGCGATGAACCATTTCGGGATTCCGACCTGCCGACCACAGACCCACGTTCGTTGTAGAAACGCCCTGAACTCGGATTGTTTTGCAG
>CAYXFO010000640.1:1681-2349 GCA_964464255.1 uncultured Pirellula sp. | reverse complement strand
ATCCTGTTCGTCCTGATGATCCTTGGGCTCAGTTGCAGCGGGTGCCAATTCGCTCCAAAGAAAATGCCGACTGTATGGCCATGGGACAAAGACGAGCCAAAGGATCTACCTGATCGCATTCTCGCCGTATGGTCGGATACTGTTCTGCACCAAAAGGGTTTGCCAGGGGTGCGAGGATTCGGCGGACGGATCTATTTCTATAAGAAAGACAGCACGGATCCGATGGAGGTCGATGGTGGCCTGGCGATCTATGTTTTTGACGCAGAGGACTTGTCACCTGCTTCGCAACAGCCGCTCAAAAAGTTTGTATTCACGCCCGATCAGTTCGCAAGTCACATGAGCAAAACCTCGATCGGACCATCGTACAGTGTCTGGATTCCGATGTCTGAAGTCGGCGGTCCGCAGATGCGATTGAGCTTGATCGCACGCTTCGAAGGGCGCGATGGCGGCTCCACGATCTCGGACCCAACCATCAAGCTCCTGCCGGGAATACCGAAGCAAGAATCGCTCGCGAAAACGTTGGTGCAACCGAAGAAGAGCGGTTCTCACTCGCCGGTTCAACAAGCCTCTTATTCCGAACCAATGAGCATTGAACCGGAAGAACAGCAGGCAGGTACAAAGGGTTTCGGGAGGAAAGATCGCGAAGTTCAGACCATTGATTTGCCGCC
>CAYXFO010000640.1:0-1671 GCA_964464255.1 uncultured Pirellula sp. | reverse complement strand
CAACAGAAGTTATGGATTTACGCAATCGATCGTCGCCGTCCACACCGAGTCGGTTCGGTCAACGATCAGGTTCGTACGGTCGCGACATTCACGAAGGCCGCTCGATGCAATCGATCAAGCGGGGAAGCGACCTGCGATCGCGTCGAGGGGTATCCGGCATCCAGCAGGAACTCACCACCGAACCCTCGGCAGATACGAAGAACAATCCCTAACCTGCGTCCCGTCTTCACCCTCTACGCGTATTCCATCGTTGCACGACGCTCCGCGTGGTAACGTAGCCAGTTAGGTGCGCAAAATAGGTGCTAAGGACTTGTAAGAACCGCTAGTCCACAGCGAAGATTCGGCGCACTGCTCGTTGGCCTCGTCGCCAGCGATGTTGATGCTCCGATGCGTGGCGTGCCATGGTGTCTGGCAAGCCCGCGACACACCCCTGGTAGTACTTCTTGAACTTCCAAACCAAATCGATCCACAGCGATCCATCAATACCTAACCGACCCAGGGTGGACTCAACCTCCGGTGTGGGCTTTGGCTTTCCTAGGCTAGGACGATTGCTACCCGTCCAAGCAAGCAAAGCCAGATAGTCTTTTAACGACATTGACAAAAATCCCTTGTCGCTTGCGCGTACATTAGTCGAACTGACTTGCGGACCTGGTTTACCTCGTTCATCGAGAGTCAATGGTGCTAGCCATGCATCCCGCAGTATGTTTTTGCCTCGGCGTCCCTGCTTGGATTTCGCACGCCGTTCCCTCAATTGATCGGGCGTCGATGTCCGCCGGATTTTACCTGCTTCTTCCGTGGAAAGCACCACTGTGTCGGCAGCCATAGAGGCGATCGTCTTGCCTTGCATTCCCTCGATCCGATCGTACGCTGAAGTGTGACGCGATTCATCAATCGTCATCGCCATGGCCGCACGAATGGGATTCAAGTCGACGTACATGCTACAAGCCAACAGACCCGCCTCATCCCGAATCGCCTGAGCCTTGAATCGTCCCTCCCAGAAACGCCCCGTGCATTCATCTTCTCTATTTGCCAGACGTGCTATCGGTTCTGCGAGCGCTCGCATAAACCACGAGGGGTTGCTGAGTCGTTCACGTATTTCCGCGATTCGGCCAGGTTCTCGAACTATGGCGTCAATCTGGCTTTGGGTGGGTTGCCCCAGAAACTCATCGACCCGCTGACCGGGAAACAGACTCAGCCACCGCTTGGCCACTTCATGGTCAGACCATTGGGAAACCACATCCGGACGGGTGCGCAAGATGACATGCATGTGGTTGGAGAGAATGGCATAAGTCAACACATCCAAACCGAAGACGGAAGCTAGGCACTCAAGTCGTTCGCGGATCCATTCCCTTCTCGATTCGTAGTTCTTTCCTGTCACCGGGTCTTGCCCCGCAAGAAAAGCACGGCGAACGCATCTCTGAATGCAGTGTACGATTCCAACTTCTTTAGGATCAAACAGTTCGGCACGCAGCGGTCTCGGCATCTCAGCATCTCCTCGCGTCGAAATATACAAAAACGAAAAGTGAATGTCAAATAGGTGGGTGGCACGTATTAAAAAGTGTTTGTTGCTCGCTAACCTGGGATGTGGTTCAATTCGGCTTCTGGATTATAGTGGTTTCAACCGCCCGCCCCGCCTCGGTGGACTCCCCACCCTCCCGCCGCAAAAATCGA
>CAYXFO010000639.1:0-2350 GCA_964464255.1 uncultured Pirellula sp. | reverse complement strand
ACGAGCCATTGGCTACTGCTCCCAATCACCTAGTCCGACTCGGAACAGTCCATCGCTGTTTGCCTGGCCGCGGGCCATGATCGGTGTATTGAAGAGGGTGGAGATGTTTCCTGTGCTATCGACAGCGATGACTCCGCCTGAATCGACTGGCAAGGTCTTTTCCACCGCGTGGCCGACAGCGGTTTCAAGACTTTCGTGCAGGTACTCCATACGAGCCGATATCGCGGAGGCGATGTGGTGTTTGATGAACAACTCGCCGACTCCGGTGCAACTGATGGCGCATGTCCCGTTGTTTGCGTAAGTCCCCGCTCCGATCACGGGCGTATCGCCGATGCGTCCGTATTTCTTGCCGAGAAGCCCGCCGGTGCTGGTTGCGGCCGCGAGGTTGCCCTGGGTATCCATGACGACGCAACCTACGGTACCCAAGTAAAACAGTCGATCTTCGCCGCGATCGTGGTCGAATTTCGAAGTCGACTCCTTCTTGGCTTGTTGCCGCTGTTTCCACTTGCGCCAGCTTTCCAATTGTTCCTCGGTCTTGAAGTATTCCGGTGCGGCCGTTGGCAATCCGAGTTGCTCGCCGAACTCGTCCGCTTCATGGCCACAGAGGAAGACATGCGGAGTTTTGTCCCGTACCGAGCGTGCGAGCGTGATGGGATTACGCGACCGTCTTACATTCGCCACTGCCCCGCAAGACAAATCGGAACCGTCCATGATGCTGGCATCGAGCGAATACTCACCGATCTCGTTCAATACCGCCCCACGCCCCGCGTTGAAATTCGGGTCGTCTTCGAGAATTCGCACGACAGCCTCCGCGACATCGATCGCTGATGCCGACTGCTCAAGCATCTGCTTTCCTTTGCTCAGCGCCGCCTGCAATCCGATGATACGATCGCGACGTTGTTGGTCATTCCATCGATCCAGGTCACCTCCTGCACCACCATGAATCGCGATCGTCCATTTGGGTTTTGTTGTTTCGGAAGCTGCGTTAGGACTCGATTCGGTATTCACGGATGGACTAGGATCGGAAGAGGGTTCGGATGAATATACAGGGCCAATGCTCAGGGCAAGCCCCACGAAAACAAGTGTGCAGAACCCAGAAAAGTGGGAACGGCGACAACGATGGGTCGAACTCGACATGATGCATGCCTTTCTCGGTCGCTCACAAGTGCAAAGTCAACTCGACGGGGTGATGAAACTTGGGAAGATTGTAACGGGTACGCCCCCAATCTGCGACAACCTCAGGATTTGCATATCTGCGTTTCTGGAATCATGTTAAAAAAGGATCCAAGAAGGCCAGCGAGCGAGCGAATGGTGAGAGACAACCCTCGCTCGAGAAGCCGAATGGAAGCCTTGTTTCTACACGCAATAGAGGCAAGTCACCGATCGGGCAAGTCACCGGTCGGGCGATTTATCTTTAGGACAAACAGAGAATTCAAAACTGCTGTAGGTATGGAGGAGAGTTTCCCACTATGCGCACACAATCCCGCATTTCTTCGTTTCTTCTGGTCGGAATTTTTTTTGCGTTGTTGCTCGGGTGCAATATACAGATTCCTAACTTAGGTTCGGCGAAGGTCGTCCGCGGCAACGGTGTGGTTGTCACTCAGGAACGAGCCATTGAAGACTTTCGTTCCATTGAAGTTCCCGGCGCGATGCAAGTGAATATCTCCTACGATTCGGAGCCATCCTTGAGTATCTCTGGAGAGGAAAATCTCCTTGCGATCATCGAAACCAGTTGCGAGGAAGGTCGATTGGTAATCCGCACGACCGAGTCGTATTCGTCGAGCAAGCCGATCGTTATCAATGCGAAGTGTTCGAAACTTCAGAGTTACTATGGTCATGGAGCATCGCAGGGAACAGTCGCAGAGGTGGATACGGAGTCGTTTGATGTAGAGTTGTCTGGGGCCAGTTCGTTGATGATTCAAAGTGGCAACATCGGTTTCTTGAAGGGTTCCGTTTCCGGTGCCTCGACCTTGGATGTAGGGAGGGTTGATGCCTCCAGAGCCGATGTCGAAGCTTCTGGCGCGTCCCAAATCATGGTGAGAGTTTCGGGAGAGTTGACTGCGAAGGCGAGTGGCGCGTCGAATATCGACTATTCGGGGGCTCCTGGAGTCGTGAACAAGGATTCAAGCGGCGCGTCGAGCATCTCACCGACGAAGGAATGATCGATCCATCCGCCTGCTCCGCGATGCCATCTGCTAAGCGTTCCCCCACTGGCCCACCGGGGACATACACTTCCCGCCGGGCCCACCGGGGACGCCGGGCCCACCGGGGACACACACTTCCCGCCGCAGGTTCTATGTCCCACCGGGGACATACACTTCCCGCCGGGCCCACCGGGGACACACACTTC
>CAYXFO010000638.1:0-2352 GCA_964464255.1 uncultured Pirellula sp. | reverse complement strand
CGTTGGAATAACCTGATGCGACCAGTTGTTCCAGCACCTCGATCGCCAGTGCACGATAGCGTTGGCTGAGTTGCTCATCGTTCATCATTCCAGCGCACAGCGCAATGGCACAGAACACGTTGTAAAGCGAACCAGTATCGGATAAAAACGCCTGTCGGTACTGCTCGATGGTCGTCGCGGCGACATCGGGGCCAACGGTCAAGAAGTCGACCTGGATCTTGGCATAGGCTCGGAACGACTCATCCGGGGCGAGCGGCAAATAGTCCTGGAGCGCGGTCTTGGCATCCTCGACCCTTTTCAGTCGAGCAATGGCCAACACTCGGGTCAGTTTCAAGTTGGGATCGTTGGGATTCGCCGCGAGACATGCATCGCAAATCTCGATCGCCTTGGTGTTATTTCCGACGTTGTAGAACGCAGACGCAACGTTGTAGCCTGCTTGTGCGTCGGATACCGCTTTTTCCCGCATCGATTCCGACCCCTCGTAGGTGTCAACGATCGTTTGCTGCGACGCCATGCTCGCGAGCGATCGAGCATTTGGCTTCGCTACCGCGATGTCGGTCTGGGGGCGAAACAAGAGATTGCCTCCCTCGTGACGCCAATACATAGAGGGAGACATCTGTTGCGAAGAAAAGATGGCGGAATATTGGCGTTCACCTTGCGGCGTGGTTCGCACAGCGATGCGCATTGCGCCGTGGGTTTTAGAAAGCGCGTTGAACACCGTATTTAATTCATCTTCTGTCGCATCGACAAGGACGCGACGTTGTTCGTCATCCGTTGCTGATTTCGACCAAAGGGCGAGAAATCGTGGATCGCCACCTTCGGTCGTCGGCAGGGCACAGAGATCATCAAGTACCAGATCCTCCTTGACCGCCGGATCCTCAACCTTGGGCAACTCCTTTGCCGAGAGGTTGGCATCGATCCGCCAGGGCTTGCCATCGCGAGTGAGTATTGACGCGATGCGCGGAGACTGCTGCCATTGCCAGGCTCGAACGCGCGTCGGTCGATACCCGCTGGCCCGAAGACTCTCGGCAACCTCCAGGAATTGTTCGAGCGGCATATCCTGCACGTAGGCGAATCGTTCGGCTAGCATCCCATGGGCTTGTTCGATCCGTAGCTTCGTTCCCGGCGCGACTTCCTTCCACGCTGGATCCAGCGGTGGATCGTTCCACGTTGGTCGCAGTTCCGCGTCGAGAATCTTCCGAAGTGCCCCTACCCCGGCTTCTCGATTTTCTCGAAGGGGCTGGAACAACGTGGGGTAATTCTTTGCATCGCTCACGGCAACCATCGAAGCTAACGTTGCTGCATCGTTCTTGGCGTATTCCGCGATCAGGTTCGCGATGACATTGCGCTCGACTTCCGATGTTTTAGCCTCCGCGAATTGTTGTTCGAGGAATGGCAGGACGCGACTGGCGACGGGTTGAAACGCTTGTCGCCACGCTTGCAAGTAGATCGGGTTGCTGGCTGCAACCTCCGTTGCTGCGAACTGAGCGATCGCAGGTTGCTTCCACTCCGCCCCATCGGGTTCGTACGCGGCCAATGCAGCGGCCGCACGGAGGCGATGATCTTTGGATTGCTCGGGGGTGTTGAGGATCGTTGCAAACGGTTCGCGTAGACTCGCACTCGCGTCGCGCAGCAACTCGCAAACCGTGAGAAAATCACTCGGCTCGTAGGCGAGCATGGTATTGGCCACACTCTTCCATTGTTCCGACGATACGGGACTACCTGCACGATGCAACCCGAGGATGGCCCGCAACTTGGTCTCGTCAGTGGATGCTGGATCCGTAAGCGACCGTTCGAAATCGTCTGCGATCCAAGCTGCTTTGGATGGGATCTCCTGTGCGATTTGCTTTAATTGGTCCACTCCGGCGTTCAGCCATGACTGAGCCGTCGCGGCTGCGGAATCCTCGCGTCGCTGTTGTTCAATGCGACTCCAGATCCAGCTTCCTGCAGCGACCATGACCAAGAGAGAGCCGAGAATTACGCCTGTACGTTGAAGGTGGAAACGAGTCGCAGCACGCATCACTTGCGACTCGGATTCCTTCCAGCCTTTGCGGTCGGTCAAGCGCCGTATCTGGAACCATTCCACAAACGTCGGTAGTTGTTTGCTCTCTCGGTTGACGCCCCAGGCTGCCGCTCGCTCGGCCAGTTTCAATTCCGCGAGGCCTTTTTTGGTTTCACGCTGCTTTTGCGTCAACCAATCGCGGAGCGAGGGGACCATGTAGTCGTGGGCCAGTTGATAGCTGCGCGAGGTGCCGCCATCTGTCCCCTTGCTGTCATCGACCGGTGTGATTAAGCGTAGATTCTTGTCAAGAATTTCCATCAAGTCTTGAAACTCTCGAGGCTTCTGCTCAT
>CAYXFO010000637.1:0-2353 GCA_964464255.1 uncultured Pirellula sp. | reverse complement strand
CACTGGCTCGACATGGATTGCAAACCGGAGCCGGCACATGCGCATTGGTAAACAACAGACCACGCTGAGCCAGTCGATCTATATTTGGAGTCTGAACTTGCGGATGCCCACCAAGACAACCGACCCAGTCGTTCAGATCGTCCAACACGATCATTAAAACGTTTGGTTTCGCGTTTTCTGCTGCTACACCTGGTGGAGCCAAATGGCTAAACACACCGATAGCCAGCAGCAAGCAGTAACTCCAATATCGCATTTCTCGTCCTCGTACCGTAGTGGGATTCGCCTGAATTCCTTGTCTTTGTAGTGGGACTCGCCAGAGTTCCAGGGCAAATCAGTTTTTCAAAATGTAGTGGACTTCGCCAAAAGTAATGATGAAAGTGACGGAACTTCTGGCGAAGTCCACTACGGTCTATCTAGCAATGACAGGTCTAGTCAGCCAGCGTTGGAGTTGTAGTTCTTCCAAATCAGACCTCAATTTCGTGAGTTGCTCCTCGGAAGGCGAGGTCAATGGCATTCGAGTTGCTCCGCAATCGACTGCTGCTTCAGACATCCAGCGTTTAAACGTTGCGATAGGACAACTGCTGCATCGAACCAGCGATTCGATCATACGACAGGCAAGCTGCTGAAGCTCTTGTGCTGGTTCGAGCTCGCCACGATCAAACGCATCGATCATTGCCAAGTACAGCGGAGCCGCAAAGTTATAGGTACTGCCGACAGCACCCCGAGCACCCAGCCGTAGCGCGCTAAGCAACAATTCGTCGCGACCGAACAGAACGTCGAATCGCCCTCCATCCAGTTTTAAACACTTCTCAAAATCGTCTAAATCCTCGTAAGTGAATTTGACTCCTGCCAAGTTTGGAATGCGACTGCCTGCGACCCGCAGGAAATCGTGCACGGACAAATTGAAACCGGTCATGGAGGGAATGTGGTAGTAATAGAACGGTAACGATGGCGCAGCGGCTGCGACTCGCTCGCACCATTCCACCATACCCTGAACCCCTTGTGGCTTGAAGAAGCTTGGTGCCATGCAAGCGATACTGCGTGCACCAACTTGCTGTGCATGAGCAGCCATATTACAGGCATCCTCTAGGGAATTGTGACCAACATGGACAATGATCGAAAGCTCGGCCGGAGCCACACTAACCCAGCGCTCGATCACCTGACAGCGCTCTTGGGTCGTCAACGATAACCCCTCGCCGGTGGTGCCGCACACAAACGCTCCGACGACACCGTTCTGATAGAGACACTCTGCGTACTGCTCGATCACATCCAAGTTCAGGCTTCCATCTGGATGCAATGGAGTGAACGGCGCTGCCACAAGCCCATTAGTTTTAGAAATCTGCATCTTTGACTCGAAAATCTCTTATTGGTTGATGTGCTTCGTAGTTCCCAAAATCTTCGTAAAGGAACTCGCCAGAGTTCCTTATCTTCAAAATCGATTCGCGACTATTCCGATAAACTTACGCGGAATTCTGGCGAATCCCACTAAGAAGACAAGAAATTCTGGCGAATCTCACTACATGTTATTGTTCTAACCAAGCCAAATCGATTTTGGCAACGACCAATCGACGATAGGCCCAGGGGCGTCCGTGATCCCCAAACCGTGTCTCGACCCCTTGCTCGTAGAAGCATAGCACCTGCCCGTCGGGCAAGACTGCCAAGTCACTGTAGGCACTCGGGCCATGAAATATCGTTTTGCGCTTTGGCCATGTCTTCCCATCGTCTTGGCTCAAATGGATGGTTACATCGCGACGAGCTTGGTGCGGTCGCTCGGTGGTAAAGGGAGCGGAATAGAGCAACAAAGGCTTTCCATTGGATCCTTTGCCTGGGAGCGAAACCAAGCCAGCCATACATCCGGGCTCTAACAACTCATCGACAAGCTTGGGAGCGGACCAACGCGAGATGCCGTCAGGACTAACCGCCATCATGCGTCGATTGCGTGCATCACCATTGCGAGATGTGAAAAGGACTTGACCATCAGACAACTCGACCAGATTGGACTCGCCACCAGCAGGAATGGCAATCTCTCCGGTCTTCCACGTTTGCCCGGAATCATCGCTGTAAACGACGCCAGCAGCATGGTGCATGGGAGTTCGTTTTTCATAGTCGGTCATCCAAAAAGGTGCGAGCAGCCGACCGCTAGGAAGCTGTACTCCATGTCCCGGCCCAGTAGCAATGACTTGCCACTGGCATCGATCTCGCAGCGTATCAAATGCGGCAGTGATCTCGACGGGAGTGCTCCAAGTTTGACCATTATCGAGACTACGAATGGAGAAGATTCGCATGTATTCGACGCAGTAAAGCAAATGCACGGTTCCATCGCGACAGGCAATGGCAACCGGGTTGTTAACAG
>CAYXFO010000636.1:0-2358 GCA_964464255.1 uncultured Pirellula sp. | reverse complement strand
GCTGGAAGACCTGATGACGCAGCGGTTGAAGGACTTCGATGCGGGTAGGCTCCGAATGGGACTGAGCCATGCAGAAGGTTCCGAAGAGTCCGACGAATATCCATGCGATGAACAAGGCAAGTGCTTTCATGTTGTTCCCGAAATATGTAGGCCGAGTTTCTAATCGGATCGGCATTCTAGCCTCGAATCGCTGATAAGCACTAATGCGACGCTGACAGAGAGAAGCCCAGCATGAAAATTAAACATATACATGCACCAAAGTTGGCAAAGATCGCCACGGGACTCGTCCGCGTGGGGCAACGATCAAATGTTGCTTGACGAGGTGTTGGGTGGCACGTCCAGAGGTTTTTCGATGGAGAACGCGAAGCGCTCTCCTTCTGGTCGCGATTGGTGTCCGAAGGAGACGATCCCCATCGAAACGAGGACCGTACAAAGAACAATCGACGGGCACTTGGACCCGTGCATACATTAGCTGCGACGCGCGAGTTTCCAGGTGGACGCGGACAAAATACACGCACCTGTCTTTTCAATGGAGTGTTTCGCTACTTCGGTATGTCTGCCGAAGTAATCTTATGCACTTTTCCGTCTTCTTTGATCGCATAGCCCTCGCCAGATTCGGCCTTGGACTCATAGGCAATCACCTTAGGTGACTCGACAGTATCCAAGACCTGCTTACCCCAAATCACCTTGATTTCACCCGACTTGATCGCACTGATCGCTGTGTCAAACTGTCCAGCGTAGTTATCAATATCGTTCAAGCTATTTAACGGCATGTCACCGTATGAAGCTTGCATGATCATGGCGTGTGTTTCGGTCAATGCAGGAGATGCTTCCGGGGGCATTTGTGGTACCCCTTTCTGGGATGACTCACAGCCTGAAATAGCGTACAGCCCGATGACGGAATAGAAGAGGAAAGAAAACCGTTTCATCGATTACTCCACATCCGAAACGACTTCACCACCAGCACGACTGCCGAGAGCTTGCCATGTGGTGAAGTTAATGGTGTCCGAAAAAAGGCGAGTAGAGCCGTCCGCCATGCAGATATTCACGCCACCTGTGTGGTAGCTCGCTGCCGGAAGGTGGCCCTGTGCAAAACTGGTGTTGCCGCACCCAAATCGTTGTTGGGCTATGTTTGTTGTTTGGCGATTCCAGTTCGGTGGTAAAGTATGTGAGTACGCGATGGTCGGGCTGATGGATCCACGGTAGTACTGCAAACCGCCATATCGGAAGTAAATTGATCCGTTCGGCCCTGGGTTGCAGAGAGGCAAGTTTCTCCCGTCGGACAATTCAGCTGGGGTCGTGTAAGCAACTCCATTGAACATGCTCGTTGTGTGATCGAACATGCCAGTTTGACTGTTATGGAAATTACCTCGCTTGATCTCGCCAAACATGGCTGTGTTGCTGGTTCCATCAGTAATGGCTGAGTGCCTGGGGCCTTTCAGAGGCTGCCCCGCAATCGGGTTGGGCATGCAGAAGATTCCGTCACCGGGTTGGCCTCCCCGGAAATCTGCGTTTGCACCCGTCGAAATCATGTAATTCGATCTACCAGCTTCGCCACCGCCGACCGGTTGCTTTGTGATCGACGGGTCAGACGGGCACAAATACATAGGAACCTGAGTAATTCTAGCCTGCGCATTAGCCCCGGTTCTCGCCGGAATGCTCGCATTGAGAGGTGCGTCGCTATTGACGTTGTAGTCCAAGTTCCAAAGATTGTTCAGGCTGCTTTGTTCAACGTAACTCAGCAAGAATACCTGCGGAGATGCGTCTGAGTAGTAGGTCGTCATCACTTGGGTTGCGGGATTCGGCATTACCTTCGAATGTCTTCGTGGCGGAAAATACTTCATCGCGCTTTCAAAATTGTGTGCCGCCAGTCCCATTTGGCGAATGAAGTTTTGACACTGCATCCTTCTGGCTGCTTCGCGAGCGGCTTGGACCGCGGGAAGTAGCAATCCCACCAAGACCCCGATGATTGCAATCACCACCAGCAACTCTACGAGCGTGAATCCACGTCGAATACCTCTCATAGGAACGACCCTTGAATTAGATAAAATTTGAAATATGCCGACCTCTCGTTAGGATAAAGTAATAAGTGGCCGTGACAAGAAGCTTTTCTCTCGAATTTTCCACTAAAGTCGGCATGATCTCGTCTGCGGCGAGACAAAGAGACGGCAGGCCGCCGCTCGAAGTACCAGCATTCACGAGCATCCGGTTCGAAGCGATCTGTGGCGGAGCAGCGAAAATTCTTCGTACAGGTGGGCTACAATTCACCTAGGTTACGATTTCCCGCAGTCAAGAGTTCCAGGCGGATTCGAAGATTTCAGGAGCCTGCAATATGGCAACCGTCCCAAAACATTACAT
>CAYXFO010000635.1:0-2358 GCA_964464255.1 uncultured Pirellula sp. | reverse complement strand
TTGCAGCAATAGAGGAACCGGCCGCTCGGATCGAACGCAAAGCTACGGGGATAATCGCCGCGTGTCCATTCCTCCCCCACGTAAGCCAACTCGCCCTGAGCGCCGACGGAGAAGATACCGATGCTGTCGTGCAATCGATTGCCCGCATAGACAAAGCGACCGTCATGCGAAAAGAGAACCTCGGAGCAGAAATTGCTACCTGCGTATCCGGGCGGCAACGTGGAAATGGTTTGGCGAGGCGTGAGCTGGCCCGTTTCAGCATCGTAGTCGAAACGCACGAGAGTTGAGCCCTCTTCTTGAATTGATACCAGCCACTTGCCGTTGGGATGAAAGTGAAAATGGCGAGGTCCATCGCCCGGTGGCAGCGAGATAAACGGGGTCGCAGCTGGCGATAGTTTTCCTGTCTGGCTGTCGAACGCCCACACATAGATTCGGTCGAGGCCAAGATCGATGTGGAGAACAAAACGACCCGATGCATCGGACTCGATCATGTGAGCATGGGTTCGATCATGACCGCTGATGGCGAAGCTTCCTTGGGGCGCGTTTTGTGCTCGGGTCGGACCGATCTCGCCTTCGTCCTGAATCGTTTGCGAAGGTTCGCCGAGGCGACCATCGGCGAGAATCGGTAAAACCGAGATCGAACCACCAAAGTAGTTCGCGACCAAGAGATACCGTTGCGATGGATGGACTGCGACGTACGTCGGGCCGGCACCGCCTGCTCGAACCGTGTTGAGCAATTTCAATTCCCCTGAGTTCGGATCGATCGCAAAGGAACTGACCGATCCTTCGCGATTGTCGCCGACGCGATCGGTCTCATTGGCGGAATAGAGGTGTGTTCTCTCGAGGTTAGCGGCCAGGCAGCTAGGGCTGGTCCCGAGATCGAAGGTTCCCGACGGGATCATCGAACCATCGCGACGGTTGATTTGAAACAGGTGGATGCCGCGACCATTACCTGGGGGGAGGTCGACCTGCGTGGGTAGCGTATCCTTGAGTGGCGAGCTGAAGGTACCGACATAAGCCATCAGCGGCCGTTCTTGATGCGATGCATGCAGTCGTGAGAAGGTGCCCACAGCCATGGCCGTTGCGAAACCTGTTGTGCCGTGAAGGAATTGGCGTCGATCGAACATGTCGTGCCTCCTGATGTCGCTTGATGGGGCCAACTCGAAGGAGCTAGGCCTTGACTTGCCAAGTAGTGCCGGACTTGCCATCTTGAATCGCAACTCCGATAGCTTGCAAGCCGTCTCGTACTGCGTCCGAAGTTGCGAAATCCTTGCGCACTCGGGCATCGGCTCGCAACTTGATGATCAGTTCCATCAACTCGCCGACGAGTTTACCAGACGAGTCATCCGTTGAGGACTTGGGAACCGGCTTTAAAAAGATGCCGAGTAGGGCGGCCATTTCCCGAAGGATCTGCATCCCATGCTGCAGTGCTTCGATGCCTGCAGGTGATTTGTTTTCCTCGAGCGACTGCACGTCGATGAATCGATTGAGTGCGCGGGCCATTTCGAATAGGTCGGCTGTTGCACCGCCCGTATTGAAGTCGTCATCCATCTTGGCGAGGAATGACTCGCGGAGCGGGATCAGTTCGCTCACCAGCGGATTGGGGGTAGATGGGGTTGTGAAGTCGGCGCGTCGGCTTGCGAATGGAAGATCGTAAACACTTTTGCCCGTGATCCTCTGGAACCGATCGAACAGTCGGTAGAAGGCTTCGAGAGCAGTGCCGGCTTCGAGGAGCGGCTCATCGCCGAAGATGGTCGTCGAGCGATAGTGCGATCGGAGGAGAAAGAAGCGGATCCGTTCGCCGGTATGCCGAGCGATCAGAGAGGCGAGCCCGCCTGCACCTTTGCTGCGAGAGATCTTTCCCGATACGGCATCTGCGACTGTTGCGGGTTCCGTCCCTGCATTCGGCTCGGCTCCCGTGTCGCGTTCCGATCGACCGCCAACTTTGCCCGCCTCGGTCGACGCTCGCATCAGGCCATTGTGCAGCCAGTATCGGACCATCGGTTGGCCATGGCAGCATCGGCTTTGCGCCAACTCGTTTTCGTGATGCGGGAAGACGAGATCGAGCCCGCCACCGTGAATGTCGAACGTTTTACCAAGAATGCCGCGGCTCATGGCGGAGCATTCGATGTGCCAGCCAGGACGTCCATCCCCCCAGGGACTCGGCCAGCTCGGTTCGCCCGGCTTAGCAGATTTCCAGAGGGCAAAGTCTCCGGCGGATCGTTTTCGCGAGGCCGCCCCGCCCCCTTCGCCTTGCTGTTCGTCGGCGGAGCGGTTGCTCAGACGTCCGTATTCCGGGTCTTTGGCCACATCGAAGAAGACGTCACCCTCACTCTCGTACGCGAATCCTCTCTGGAT
>CAYXFO010000634.1:0-2364 GCA_964464255.1 uncultured Pirellula sp. | reverse complement strand
ATGCAAGAATGAACAAGCAAACGAAACCCGCAACGATCTCTTCCGGATGGAGCGATTCGTAACGGATACGACCACTGCTCTGCATTAGGCCTGTCGCATCACCGGGGAATGGATTGCAGTAAACATCGAACGCATGGGTATGATCTGCCTGCTCGACACCCTTGGGACGCAGCGGTGAATCCATCCCGTAGCTGAGCCCCAGCACCAGAAGCACCAAGCAACTAATCCAAATCAAAGTCGGTCGCCAGCGATAATTTCGGACGATCCAAACAAGCATACCCAGATTGACTCCAGCACCGAGAACCAACAGGGTGAAACTCGCTGCGATCGAGTTGCCATGTTGGAACATCGACGCGATTTGGACGATCGCCATCATCGGCGTGATATAGGCTAGCGTCGATATTCCCGCCATAGTCACCGGTGCCAGCGGATCGCTTTGACCTGCAGCTCGCTGCAGACATCCTGCTGGCAGTGCGATGCCGAGTAAACCAACTCCCGCCACCGCAATCACGATGTACAACGTCGATACGCTGAACGCTTGTTGACACATCGACATGGCAACGGCACCTATGCGGCGAATTCCATACGGCGTTGCAGGAAGTGGTTCGATCGGTGCAGTACTTCCAGGAAACAGCCAATCCCAGAGCAATCCCATGACGGTGATGACGGTCAACGATCCCATGCAGAAGACGAAGATCGCAACCGGATCGGAAAGGGTCAGGCCGTACATGACCGAAATGGGATTGAATAGCGGCGCGGTAAGACCAAATGCAAGTATGGTTCCGCCTGAGATCCCGCTGCGCCGCATCTGAATCATGACGGGGATGACGCCTAGCGAGCATACCGGAAGGAGCATGCCGAGCAACCATGCCTGAGGCAGTTGCCTCCAAGACGATCCGCCGAACAGTCGATACGTTCCATCGCGACCGAGGATTCGCTCAAAGATCGCTGCCACCAACCAACCTACGAGCAGAGTCGGTCCGGCAGCGATCAAGGTTTGGCCCATGCGTACCAGACTGCCCCAGAGCATCACCGAGATATCCATGATTGTGTTTCCTGACTCAGGGGCTATTGAAATGCTGTTCCGCGCGAGATCGCTCTTGGTGACAGATGTCGGCAAGCCATGTGATGATCTCACGGGCATCTGGATCGTTGACGAGTGTTGGCAAGTCCTTCGGTTGCGACGTCTGCCATCTCGACTGAAGCTTGGAGGATGCCGAATCGATACGATCGAATGTCGCTCGATCCAAGTCGCTATCCGCGGCGAGAATAGGCAACCAACCGACCAAATCGATAAATTCCTGTTGGGGAGTAATCTGCGATGGAAGTGCGGTTGGTGGGGATGCATCGGCCGGATTGGCGATCAACTCGCTCAGTCGATCCGATGCCTTGAAGATCGTATGAGGCCAGTGGGGAGGAAAGTGCTCGTGCGATTCGTGCTCTTCCTCCGAAACGTCCGATGCTGGCTGGCATCCGAGCAAGCAGCACAGAAACACCACTAGCCATCGCGGGAGCGTTCTCGCTTTGCTTAAGGAACCGATCATACGAATGCCTTTTGGTGATGAAGGTCAAATCACAACATGGGAACCGCGACTGCACTGAGAACGGAGTCGATCGCTTTATCGACACCCGCTCCCATGCCGGACAATCGCACGGCGAGAACCGGACCGGCAACAGCCTGGACATCTTCGGGCATGACGTATTCGCGTGCAGCCAGCATCGCATGCGCTTGGGCGACTCGCTGCCATTGCAGCAGACCTCGAGGGCTGAGCCCTAGACTGAAAGCGCGATTGCTCCGTGTGGCTGCGGCCAAATCGACCAAGTACTCTCTTACTGGAGGTTCGACGGCGACATCGGCAACCGATTGCTGCAGTTGCAGCAATTGCCCGGGTTCCAAAACGCGTTCGGCAGTCGTGTCTCGCGTGCTGTGGCTGCTTCTCGCTAACAACTCCAGTTCGCTTTGTCGGTCCGGATACCCGATCTTGAGCTTCATTGCGAATCGGTCGAGTTGGGCTTCCGGCAACGGGTAGGCACCGACGCTTTCGACAGGATTCTGAGTGGCGAGCACAAGAAACGTTTCGCTCAGCATGCGGGGTTCGCCGTCGATTGTGACCTGACGCTCTGCCATCGCTTCGAAAAGAGCGCTCTGCGTGCGAGGGGTCGCTCGATTGATTTCATCGGCCAGCAGCACATCGGAAAAAACGGGGCCGGGGCGAAACTCGAAGTCGCGTGTTTTCTGGTTCAGGATATTGAAGCCGGTGACATCGCTTGGAAGGAGATCGGGGGTGCACTGCACACGCATGAATCGTCCTCCGACCGATGCCGCCAACGCTTTCGCTAGAGTGGTCTTGCCAAGCCCTGGGA
>CAYXFO010000633.1:0-2367 GCA_964464255.1 uncultured Pirellula sp. | reverse complement strand
CGCTCCAAACAAGGCATCATCAGGAGCCGAAGCTGAGCACGTTGCTCGGCACTCGTATCACCCCCACTGCGACATGGGCGCAGGAAGCGGATCTGCTGCTTCCGATCATGAACACCTTGAATGTTCCGATGGAGATGGGGCATATTGAAGCGAATAATTCCGAAGAGATCATGAGCAGGATCGACGCTCAATTGCAATGGGCGAGAGATCGTTCACTACGAGTATTCGCTGGTCCTCTGCTGAATTTGCAGCAACACGCTATCCCGAAATGGTTTTACCTGTTCAGCGACTTTGAATCACTCAAGCGTGCCACGTGTGAACATGCATCCAAGATGGTAACTCGTTATCGCGGCCAGGTTCATCTTTGGTCTGCAGGCGCAGGACTCAACTCACCCAATTCACTCGGCCTGACCGACCAGCAAATCCTGCAACTGGCAGTCAGCTTGATTCAAACCGTGCGCACGCTGGACCCAAAGACTCCGGTCATCGTCAATATCGATACGCCCTGGGCTGAATTTCTCTCTCAGCGAGCAGATGCATTTAGTCCTCTTCACTTTGCCGATGCTTTGCTAAGACTCGATCTTGGCTTGTCAGGCTTGGCGCTCGAACTCAACCTAAACTACTGGCCCAGCGGATCACTTCCGCGTGATTTGATTGATATTTCCGACTTGATCGATCACTGGAACATCTTGGGATTGCCCCTCATGGCAGTCGTTTCCACTCCTGCTGTGACCCAGAGAGATGCTGAGGCAAGTTCTAAATCGCAAATCGTTTCAACTTGGAAATTCCCATGCCAAGAGGATCGCAGCGAACCGGTAAAGGAAATCGACGCCACTATCATGGCGCGCCCCGCGGAACGATTACCCGCCAACGGGATGGAAGTAGTCCAAATGCTCATGGCCAAAAGTACCGTCCATGGCATCATCTGGAATCAAGCCTCTGATGCGGTGGAGCACCCGTTTCCGAACGCGGGGCTTATCGGTAGCGATGGCAAGCAGCGTGCCGTCCTCGATGGACTCGCTCGTCTACGCCAAACGCATATTCACTAACTCGGCAACGTTTGAATCTGGAATTCGTCGTTGGCGTAGTCGACATGGATACTTCCCCCATGGGAATCATCATGCCGCAGCAGTTCGCTTGCGATCGGGTTTTGCAATCGCTTTTGAATCACTCGCTTGAGCGGTCTCGCACCATACACAGGATCGTATCCTTCCATGCTGATCGCTGCGATCGCCCGATCGGATACGCTGAGCCGGTAATGGTTCTCTGCCAACTGTTTCTCCAGTCGCTTCAACTGTAGGCCTACGATCTTCTGGATCTGTTCGCGACGCAACGGTTCGAAAACGATGATGTCATCAATGCGATTGAGGAACTCAGGCAGAAACCTTGCCTTGAGCGAATCCTGAATCGCTTGGTGCATTTCTTCGCTGCCACCACCCTCGTCCGCAATTCGCTGAATCATCTGGCTTCCGACATTGCTGGTCATGACGACAATCGTGTTGGTGAAATCGACGGTTCGGTTTTGGCCGTCCGTCAGACGCCCATCGTCGAGCAACTGCAACAAGATGTTGAACACATCGTTGTGCGCTTTTTCGATCTCGTCGAGCAACACCACGCTGTAGGGACGACGTCGAACCGCTTCGGTCAGTTGCCCACCCTCCTCATAGCCGACATAGCCCGGAGGGGCGCCAACCAATCGCGACACGGTGTGCCGTTCCATGAATTCGCTCATGTCGATGCGAACCATCGCGTTCTCGTCGTCGAACATCACTTCGGCGAGCGCCTTGCACAGTTCGGTCTTTCCAACACCCGTTGGTCCAAGGAACAGAAACGATCCGATCGGACGGTTGGGATCCCCCAAACCGCTGCGACTTCGACGTACTGCATCGCTGATCGCTTCGACCGCCTTTTCCTGACCCACAACCCGTTGATGCAATCGATCCTCCATCACCAGAAGTTTGTTTCTTTCGGATTCGAGCATGCGGGAGACGGGGACGCCGGTCCATGAGCTGACTACCGCTGCGATTTCATCTGCGGTAACCTCGGTCCGCAAAAGCTTGGGATGCTCGGTCTCGTGCTTCTCCTCGACTTCGTCTTCCTGCTCGACCTGTTCGCGAAGCTTGCGACGCTTCTGGTCCAATTCGAACAGTTTTTGATAATCGGCTTCGTTCACGCCGATGCCGTTCGACTGTTTGTCCTTGATCGACGTTTCCAAGTTTCGGAAATCGGCTTCGGCCTGATCGAGTGCACGACGCACCGATTTTACATCGGACAGCCCGAGCTTTTCGGATTCCCATTGCTCGCGCAAACTGGCCAGTTCGCGCTGCACATCGGCCATCTCTTGCTCGATCTGTTCGAGCGCTTCAT
>CAYXFO010000632.1:0-2371 GCA_964464255.1 uncultured Pirellula sp. | reverse complement strand
CACTCTACCAACGTGGGACAGAATGGTTTTTCCATGTAGACATGGCAATTCGCTTCGGCAGCGGCGAGGATCATATCATGGTGTTGGTCGATCCAGCGTGGGCAAATGGCGACGACATCCAATTTCTCCTTTTGCAGCATCTCCCGATAGTCCGCATATACTTTCTTGGGATTGGTGCGCTTTCGCGCGGCCTCTCGACCTCCTTCGTTGGCGTCGGCTAAGGCAGTGATCTCAACATTGGGCAATTTCGTAAAGGCGACGTCCACGCCATGTCCGTAGTCTCCTTTGCCTGTAGCACCGATGATCCCCACACGCACTTTCTCACTTCCAGAGGCTGTGGCTTTAAGACTCAAACGGTTCGCCATGAAGCCACTTGCCGCAGCTATCGAACCACCATGCAAAAAATCGCGTCGAGATCGCATTGTTCATTACCTTTAGAAATTGGGTTGAGTGACAAGCTGCAGCGAATGGATCGGGAGATAACGACAACCAAAGTCTGAGTTTGGCCGCTCTCATTGCATCGATGGAATATGCGACCCGCAGCAGACTTTGATCGCGGCTATTCTCAAAGAGCACCCGTCGGCAAGGCTGATTCTAGGATCGCCAGTTTAATAGAACCTCTGTGGGAAAGAAACTCGTGCCGCCCAACCCCCATCTAATCGAATCGATCGTGGAATGAATGCGTGTCGAACAACGATCGCTGTTTTCCACCGCGTTGGGATCTAAGCTCCTCGGGGATCGAATTGCTCCGTTACGAGACTCCGGGTTATTTCTCTGCGATTACCGGGTTCCGCAACGTACCAACTCCTTCCAGTTCGACCTCGACAACATCCCCCGGTTGGAGGGTGGAGGTCGTTCCCGGTGTCCCGGTAAAGATCATATCTCCCGGGTGCAAGGTGACATAGCGACTGATGACGCTAACGGTCGTTGGGATATCATGAATCAAGTGATCGGTTCTTTCTTCTTGTTTGATTTGGCCATTGAGTTTGAGCCGTAGCATCAGATTGCCATAGTCGAGTCCGGTAGCAATCACCGGTCCTACCGGTCCGAAGGTATCGGCTCCTTTGGCACGCCACCATTGAATATCTTTGACGTTTTCGTCGTTCTGCCAGATGCGCTCGCTGACATCATTGCCTGCCGTGACACCGAAGACGTAATCCATGGCTTGTTCTTTGGAGACCTTGGAACATTTCTTACCGATGATGATCACCAACTCGGCTTCGTAGTGCACGGTCTTTGCATCTTTGGGAATCACGATGTTCTCACCCTGTGCGACCAGGCAGGAGGGGCTCTTGAAAAACGGTTGGACGATTTGGAATTTGGGTGGAATCACATCGTCTTTGAGATGGCTGCGATAGTTTCCAGCCAAAGCTAAGACTTGGGTGGGGACGGTGGGTGGCAGTATCTTGATCTCGTCCATGGCATAAGTTCGGTCCGTTTTCGTCGGAGATGCGAACAGATCGCCGCTGAGTTCGCGAACCCGCGTGCCTTCGACCAGACCGTACGCGGCTTTTCCATTCTTCTCAAAGCGCAGGTAGCGTGTCACCTCTGCGGTGCTATAGGGTGTCATTAGGCACACCAACAAAAAGGCGAACGTGACGATTCGATGGTCCATCGTATTTCTCCAGTATTTTAAAGTAGGTTGTCTTGAACCCTGTGAGGTTCGATGTTGTGGGAAGGGTCGCAACGGGCATCAGCTTTGACTCGAGTTTAGTCCATAGGGACTGCGGTAGTCTTTGCCGAGGAGCCGATTGGCTTCATCGCAGTCGACAAAACGTTCGGTCTGGGGATCGAAGTCGAGCCGTCCGCGCGTGCGGAAGGCGATCTCACCGAGATGGACCAACGCACAACTCCGATGCGCGACCTCGGCAGCAGCCTTGGTCGGCGTCCGATGACGCACCGCATGGAGGAACTCTGCCATGTGTTCCGCGTAACCTCGTTGGCCGCGCAAATCTTTACCCTCGGTTGGGCCAGGCATCCCTTTTGGACCCAGGAATACGCTGAAGGCTCCGCGCCTTGAAAAGATCATGTACCCCTCGGTCCCATAGAAGACATTGCCATTGTCGAAACCGTGCATGCCATAGGCTGTGAAGGGATAATTCTCGTAGATCAATAGTCGGCCATCTGGATATTCAAACGAGACGTTCATGTTGTCGGGGTACTCGCTGGCATGGCCATCGAGCATCATGCGACCGCCCCGCGCGGTGATCTGCTTGGGGAGCGTCGTGACCCCGAGTCCCCAAGCGGCCATATCGATGTCATGAATTCCATCGTCCCCAATCTCACCGTTGCCATAATCCGCAAACATCCGCCACGTACTATGGAAGCGATGTTTGTTGAAGGGTCGCTTTGGGGCAGGTCCGAGCCAACG